>DAIMKA010000093.1:0-7272 GCA_036721955.1 Lachnospiraceae bacterium
CGCCAGCAGCGTGACATCCTTGCCTGCGCGAAACAGGTTTCTCGCAAGATTACAGCCGAGCACTCCTGCGCCGAATATCAGAATTCTCATATTGATGAAATCTCCCCTTCCTCTGCATAAACGATTGATTGTCATCGTTCTTTGCTATGAAGTTTCTGTGCCGGACTGCGTTCCTCGTGGTTAGAAACCGCTAACCCGCAGTTTTTTAAAAAACCGCATTTCTGCGGTTTTCTATCTCTAACTCCATTTAAGCGCTCTTCCGACGGCGTGTCAAGGCCGGCAACACTCAAAGACAAAGACCTTGAAGTGAAAAAATAAATTCCACTCCATCCAAAGACGAAGGCAGCAACCTGCAATTCCCGCTCCGAATCGGATCAGGAGATAAAAGCGGGCGCTCCTTCAGATCATCCCGAGAGATTTCAGCACATACAGCCAGAACGTCAGCGAGAAGGCCGCACCCAGCGTTGTCAGCATCACCGCAGAGGCCGTGAGCGTTCCCTCGTGTCCCATGTTCTTCGCCATGACGAAGCTGCTGACCGTCGTGGAGGAACCCAGCATCACCAGAATGGCAATCAGCTGCTCGTTCCGGAAGCCCAGCTTCACTGCCACCGGCAGGAACAGGGCCGCGAGGCCGAACAGCTTGATGAAGGCCGCAAGAAGAGCCGGTCCCGCACTCTTTCTCGCCTTGCCAAGATCGAAGGAGGCTCCCATCGCCATCAGCCCCAGCGGCGTTGCGAGTGCACTGACACTGCTGACTACCGACTTCATGATCTGCGGCTGCGGAATGCGGAGAAGTGACCAGACAAAGCCGATCAGGATTCCCAGAATCAGCGGATTCGTCAGGACATTCTTCACGGTACGCAGAAGGAGCCTGCGGCTGTTTCCGCCGTTTCCCGATTTTCTTCCTTCTGCGGAGGTGATCCCGTTCCCCGTCTGTGCATCAGAGAGCCTTTCTGTTTCTTCCCGTCCCTTCGCATGCTCCGGCTCCGCGGTGCCTTCTGCCGTCATCACCAGAACGGTCACCGCCGCGATGTTGTACAGCGGCACACTCCCGAGGATCATGAGCGGTCCCATGGCCGAAGATTCCTCCCCGTAGATGTTGTGAATGAATGCGATGCCCAGGAGCGCGGCCGAGCTCCGGTACGCGGCCTGAATAAATTCGCCGCGCTCCGCCTTTCCGTGCACCGCCACGCGGGAGATCAGACTGACCAGTGCAATGGAAATGCAGGTCACACAAAAACAGAACAGGACGAAGCTGCCGTCCCATGCGGCAGCAAAGTCCTGCTCTGCGAGATCCTTAAACAGCAGAACCGGCAGTGCAATCCGGAACACAAAGCGGTTCAGCTGTGAGGTAAAGCCTTCATTCATAAAGCCGGTCTTCCGGAAGAAAATTCCCAGAAGCATCAGAAGGAAGATCGGCATCGTTGCATTCAGACTGAAAATCAGATTTTCCATAATTGCCTTTGTCTGTTACCAGGCAGTTGCGATGTCCAGCGCAATTCCGCTCCTTCCCGCAAAGGCTCCGGTGTCGCAGACGATTCCCGTTCCGAGGCTCGTCTCCACGATGCTCCCTCTCGGATAGACCGAAAGATCCGCTGCACACATGATGTAGTCGCCGTACATCTTCACGCCGTCATCTCTGACCCAGTACTCACTGTTCACGCCCAGCCGCTTCATGGCCGCGACGATCTTGTTCATGTTGAGGTTGTAATACGTTTCCTTGCCGCTCGGTCCGGCATTGACTCCGTTGTACCGGTTCAGCACCGATCCCTTCCAGGAAGAACTCCTCGTCTGAGAGGCAAGAGAAGCTCTCTCCTCCTCTTCCTCCGCAGCGCCAAGGGCCGCTGTCTGCTGTTCGATCACCACCTGCAGCTGCACCAGATACTCTGCCAGAGCTTCCTGGTTGTCCGCAAGCCCCATGGTGTCCGTGCTCTGTGCCGCAATCGCGCTCTCTGCCGCCGCATTGCCGGTGACGGCCGTTTTCTCACTCTGCGTCTCTGCGGCAGATACCGTCAGAGTCATTCCGGGGCCTCCTGCTGCCACCGCAAGGATCAGTGCCCCTGCAATCGCCGCAGTGAATTTTCGTAATGCTTTTCTCACTCAGATAACTCCTTTCGCAGGTTTTCCTGCATCTGAGGGAGAATATTACAAAATTATTTCATTTTTGTCAAATTTTCGTTGCGTTTTACTGCAAAACCGCTTACTTATCGCGGCTGACCGCACCGACAAAGCGTCGGAATGCCGCTCTTCCCGGATCGCTGTCCTTGTAGACACCGGCATCCTCCAGCACTCTTGCAAAGACCAGCCCGATCTCCTCCCGGATCACTTCATCCAGCCGTTCGGGATCCGCGCTCTTTACATTCGCCGGAGCGAATTCCGGATGCTTTTCCAGAATTTTCTTCGTCCATTCCGCATGCGCTGCCACAGCCGGAACCTCTCCGGGATTTCCGCCCTCCAGAATGACCTTCTTCAGCGTCTCCATTTCGCCCAGAAGCCTTGCCGGAAGAACCGCAAGCCCCATGACCTCGATGAGACCGATATTTTCCTTCTTGATATGATGAAGCTCCTGATGCGGATGGAAAATTCCAAGCGGATATTCCTCCGTTGTCCGGTTGTTGCGCAGCACCAGATCCAGCTCATACTGCCCGTTCCGCATCCGCGCAATCGGTGTAATCGTGTTGTGCGGCGTTCCGCCGGTTTCCGCCAGGATCCCGGCCTCCGGGTCGCTGTATCCGCGCCAGGTCTCCAGAATGCGGTCCGCGAGCTCCACAAGACGCTCCGGATCGCCGGCATCCAGCCGGATTACGGACATCGGCCAGTTTACGATTCCCGCTGCCACGTCCTCATAGCCCCGGAAAGAGATTTTCTCGCGAAGTCCCGCCTTTGCCATGGCAAAGGTATAATTGCCTCCCTGAAAGTGCTCATGAGTCAGAATGGACCCGCCGACAATCGGCAGATCCGCATTGGATCCGATGGTGTAATGCGGGAACATCTGAATGAACTGCATCAGCCGGACAAAGGTGTCGTGTTCGATCTTCATCGGCACATGCTCTCCGGACAGAACGATGCAGTGCTCATTGTAATAGACATACGGACTGTACTGCATATACCACTGCTTTCCCGCAAGGGTCAGCGGAAGAAGCCGGATGTTCTGTCTCGCCGGATGATCAAGGCGCCCCGCATAGCCCTCGTTCTGCGGGCAGAGAAGGCACCGGGGATACTGCTCCTGCTTCTTGTTCAGGGCGGCCGCAATCGCCTTGGGATCCTTTTCCGGCTTGGATAGATTGATGGTAATGTCCAGCTCGCCATAGCGGGTCTTCGTCACCCATTTGCGGTCCTTCCGGATCCGGTATGTCCGGATGTAATCGCTGTCGCAGGCGAGGCGGTAGAAATAATCCGTCGCCTCCTTCGGACTCACGGCATACTTCTCCCGGAACGTACGGATCACCTCTGACGGCCTCGGCGTCAGGCATCCCATCAGCTTCGTGTCAAACAGGTCCCTGCTCGCAATTCCGTCCTCCGTCACGCCCCGGCTGACCGCATCATCCAGAAGAAATCCCAGAATCTTCTCCAACGTAGGAAGCGTTTCTTCCCCGCAGGTTTTCTCCGGATCAAAGTCCGGAGAAGGCGTCAGCTTCAAGGTATCCAGCAGAAGATTGGCCGCGTAAAACCGGTCCTCCGGTTCGATCAGCTTCTTCGAAACTCCGTATTCTGTAAGTGCAAGCACTGCTTCCTGTGCTGTTCTGATTTTCATTTCCATACCTCGCTGAGGCAGCCGGCTGTTGATGCAGTTTTTCCCGGCCTTCCGGTCCGTATTTCATTTCATAAATGCCACCCTCTCAGAATAATCTCCCTTCCTGTTTTCTTCAAGAGAAAGACATCGGATGCTCCAGGGCCTCTTCCAGAATTCCGACACAGTTGTCTCCGATCCGGTCCACGTTATACAGAAGATCGGAATACACCCCCGTCATATCCTTCGTGCACTGTCCGCTCTCCACGCGGCGAAGGTGGGCCTTATTGAACTGCCGGATGGATTTATGCAGCTTTCTCTTGGCCTTGGTAATGGCCTCCGCGTCCGCCGTCCCGCCTGCGCCCGCACGAAGAAGCGTGACCGCCTGCAGATACAGTCTCTCCGCTGCCGCAAAACACCGGCCCAGCTCTTCGGTTGCTTCTTTGGAAAATTCTTTTCCCTGCTTCTCCATGCTCCCCGTTGCGGTCACAATGTCGCTGCAGCGGTCCGCGATCCTGCTCGCACAGTGAATCAGCGCCAGAAGCCCGGATGCCTGCTCCGACTGCTCCGGCGTAAGGGAACCGCTGGAGAACAGCTCCGAGATATACGAGATGATGCTCTCCTGAACGTGCCGGATATTCTCATACTCTTTTGCAAAATCCTCCGGAAGCATTCTGCCGGCTGACCCGCTTTCTTCTCCTTCGGCCTTCAGAATTACATTCTTCATACCGGAGAGAAGCGTCTTCACCGCGTCCAGATTCCTGCCGATCTCACGGGATACCAGAATCAGTGCCGCCTGCGGCTGGGAAACCATGCGAAGATCCAGATATCCGGTCCCCTCCCCGGCCGCCGAACCGGTCTTCGGGTGATCCGGGACCAGCCTGCAGACGATCTTCACCATAAGAGGCACCAGCGGCAGCCAGACCAGCGTACAGACCACATTGAAAATGGTGTGCGCATTGGCGATCTGGCGGGAAATGACCTCCACCTCGGGTCCCTTCGGAGAAACGAACGCCACAAACCGGGCAAACAGCGGAATGAAGAACGAGAACACGATGGTTCCGCTGAGATTGAAGCAGGTATGGGCAACTGCCGTTCTTTTCGCATCGCGGCTCTGTCCGATGGAAGCAAGCAGGGCCGTAATGGTCGTGCCGATGTTGTCGCCCAGGAGGATCGGAATCGCGCCCGCCAGTCCGATGACACTGCTCACACCGTCCGGCCCCGCCTGCGAGGCAAAGCTCTGCAGAACCGCGATGGTCGCCGACGAAGACTGCACCACCAGCGTCATGCAGAGGCCGAGCACCACGCCGAGGACCGGCAGATCACGCACCTTCCACATCAGTTCCGTGAAGAACGGACTTCCCGCCAGCGGCTTCATCACGGATGACATGATCTGAATTCCCTCGAACAGGAGACCGAAGGAGAAAAACACCATGGCAATGTCCTTGACCTTCTCATTTTTCGAAACGAATTGAACCACGAAGCTGATAAACAGGATCGGATAAATATATTCGCCGATATCAAAGGCGATGAGCTGCGCCGTCATGGTTGTTCCGATGTTCGCGCCGAATATAACCGAAATCGCCTGCGGCAGTCCCATCAGCCCCGCGCTGACAAAGCCGATTACCATGACCGTGGTGGCACTGGAAGACTGCAGAACCGCCGTCACCAGCGCTCCTGCCAGAGCTCCCATGACCGGATTTCTGGTGAGGACGCCCAGAATAGCGCGCATCTTCTCCCCTGCCGCCTTCTGCAGTGACTCGCTCATCTGGTTCATTCCGAACAGAAATACGGCCAGTCCTCCGCACAGACCGAACAACGTTGACACAACCTCTGACATATTGATACCTCCCTGAGGCAAAGCCGCTCCCCTTTTTCCACTTTTCCAAACTGATCCATGTTCTGATAAGGATCGTATAAAATCGCGGTAAAATCTCAGGCAGGATTGTGTTAAATTCATGTAAAACGGGCCGTGGGAATTTTTCTTTCCCACAGCCCGTTGAGTGTTTTATTCTATCATGCGTTTTTTCATCAAATCGGATGTTTCTACAGTCCGGATATTTTTATCGAGCCTGCCAATGATCCGTACAGTCAGGGTCCTTTTCAGCGAACCGGCAGTTTTTTCCAAACAGCCGGAATCTTTCTTATCGAATCAGCAGCTTCTCCGGTCATCCGGTTCGTCAGGACGGATCCTGATCGCCCGGTTCATGGAAAATCAGCTCCATCCGCGTTCCCTTTCCGAGCTCGGAGGTCACCTTCACCTTCGCGTGCGAAAGCTCGGCTCCATGCTTTACGATGGAAAGGCCGAGACCCGTTCCCCCTGTCTCCTTGGAACGGCTCTTGTCCACGCGGTAGAATCGCTCGAAAATCCGCTCCTGCTGGTCCTTCGCAATTCCGATGCCGGTATCCGTCACAATCACCTCCGGCGTGTCCATCTGCCTGCCGACCCAGAGATCCACACGGCCGCCCGCGTGATTATACTTGATGGCATTCTCCGTGAGGTTGTAGATCATTTCATCCAGAAGGCGTCTCACGCCAATCACCGTACAGGACTCTCCCGTGAGCTCCACGTGCACGCCGCAATCCGCCGCCTTTGGCGCAAGCCGGCTCACGATATCGTGGGACAGCTCGAACAGATCCACCCGCTCTTCCCTCTGCTCCAGCCTTCCCTCGTCCAGACGGGAGAGCTGGATGATATCATTGATGAGCGTCAGCATCCGCTGCGCTTCTTTATAAATGCGCTCGGAAAACTTCGGCACATCCTCCGGCTTCACCAGGCCATCCCGCATGATCTCCGCATAACCCGAGATCGAGGTCAGCGGCGTCTTCAGCTCATGCGACACGTTGGCGGAGAATTCCTTGCGCATCTGCGCCACCGCTTCCTTGGCCTTGTTGGAATCCTCGATTCTCTGAAGGAGCGGCGTCATCTCTTCATAGATGTCATTCTCCAGCGGCTTGTCCAGATCCAGCCGGTTGATGGGACGGACCAGGGCCGCAGCCTGCCGCCTTGCCATTCCGTAAGCAAAGGCCAGCATCACAAGTCCGATCACCGTCATGACCGGAAGGAGCGTCAGGGCCGTATTGGAAATGCTGCGGACGGTCATGGAGACTCTCAGAATGTTTCCGTCATTCAGACGAATCGCGCAGTAGAACATGTCCTGCCCGATCGTATCGGAGTGCCGGACATCCTGTCCCATGCCGTTTTTCAGCGCCGTCTGCACTTCCGGCCGCTCCAGATGATTTTCAAACGTAAATTCATCCTGCTCCGTGTCATAGCAGACATTGCCCTTCGCATCGATCAGCGTAATCCGGGTTCCCTTCTCCACGTTGTCCAGCTGCCGCAGATAGCTCTCACCGGAGATATTGACCGCGGCCGCCGTATACTCCGCCACGCGCCGTATACTGTCCTGCGCCAGCGAACGGATTCTCACATAGACGAACAAAATTGTGATCGTATACGCAATCAGCAGCGTAATTCCGATCACCATGAACATACTTTTCTGGATTTTCTTTCTCATGCTCTCCGGCCTTCCCGGTTCAGA
>DAIMKA010000094.1:0-6188 GCA_036721955.1 Lachnospiraceae bacterium
ATTTCTCTGACCGTTCCCCGACATGCCTGTATCCGCAGGCACAATCCGGGCAAACACATTTATTTTACCACAAGCGCAAGGCGCAAAAAAGACGGCGGAGATTTCTCTCTGCCGCCTCATTTTCACGATATGTTGCTATACGCACCGCTCTTGTTTTTGCCCTGCAATCCGTCTGCACCGTTGTCAATCCACTGCAGAGCGGCATCTTCCGGCTGCATATTCGCAGGATACTATATGCCGCATTATGCCTTCTTCGCCAGATCCAGAATGGCGTGCTTGGGACACTTCGCTGCGCACTCGCCGCAGCCGACGCACTTGGCAGGGTCAATGACCGCCACGTTGTCGACTACATGAACCGCATCGTGCTGGCAGGTCCGCTCACACATCCGGCAGGCGATGCAGGAGGTCTTGCAGACCGCCATGGCCGCCTTGCCGAGATCCTTGTTGGAGCACTGGACGAACACCTTTTCCGAAACGGGCTTCAGGGAAATCAGATGCTGCGGACAGGTCTTGATGCATTTGCCGCAGGCCGTGCAGACCTCCGGATTAACCACGGCGACGCCGTCGCAGAGGTGAATGGCGTCGAATTCACAGGCATTCACGCAGTCCCCGAGGCCGATGCAGCCGTAAGGACATTCCTTCGAGCCGCCAAAGAGCGTTTTCGCTGCCGCGCAGCTCTCCACTCTTCCGGAGTATTCATACAGCGATTTTGCATTCTGCTTCGTGCCGTTGCAGGCAACGAAGGACACCTGACGCTCCACATCGCCTGCCGAGGTTCCGAGAACCGCAGCGAGCTTTGCCGCAACCGCCGGGCCGCCGACCGCGCACTTCGTGCAGGGAACCGGCTCCGCAGCGTCCTTGTTCGCGAGGGCATGCGCGTAGTCGTCACAGCCTGCAAAGCCGCAGCCGCCGCAGTTCGCGCCGGGAAGCTGCGCACGCAGATCCAGGAAAAGCTGATCCTCTTTCACGGCGAACACCTTCGACGCATAGGACAGAAGGATTCCGGCAATCAGGCCAACCACGAGGATCAGAACAATTGCAATGATGATTAAGTTCATAATGATACCTCTCTATACCATGATATTGTGCCTCTTGATCTCTGGCATCATATCATTCCCGAAAATCCCATGAACGCCAGAGACAAGATCGCCGCCGTCGTCAGAATAATCGGAACGCCCTGGAAGGCCTTCGGAACCGCAGACTGATCCTGCAGCTTGGTGCGGACGCCGGCCATGATCATCATGGCGAACCAGAAGCCGAGGCCGCCGCCGAAGCCCTGCAGAATCGCATAGACATAGGCCGCGCCGAAGGAGCCGACCGCTGCCACCGTGTAGTCCTCGGTGTTGGAAATGCAGACACCCAGAACCGCGCAGTTTGTCGTAATCAGCGGAAGGTAAATGCCCAGTGACGTATACAGTGCGGGCATGTTCTTCTTCATGAACATCTCAATGAACTGTACCAGCGCCGCAATGACCAGAATGAAGACAACGGTCTGCAGATACTCAATGCCGCAGGACAGAAGGAGCTGCTGGATCGGGAACGTCACGATGGACGCAAGTCCCATGACCAGCGTAACCGCAATGCCCATGCCCTTTGCGCTGTCCAGATCCTTGGAAACGCCGAGGAACGGGCAGATGCCGAGGAACTGTGCCAGCGGATAGTTATTGACAAGGACCATCGAGATGATGATCAGAATCATTTTCGTAAGGCTCATGATCACTTCACCTCCTTCTCAGATACCCGGGCTCCAGAAGCTGCCGCAGGATCCGAGGTCTGCACTGCGGAGCTCGTTCCGGCAGCTGTGCTCTTTGCTTCTGCCGCCTTCGCGATCTTCATGGCCTCTGCCGTCTTCTCATCGACCGCGCAGGAGCCGCTCTCCAGGGCCTTTCTCTCCGGAGAGCAGGATCCCTCCATCGCGCAGGCGCTGCAGCCGAAGTCCTTGCGGATCTTCGACTTGTCTCTTGTCAGATGATGAACCGCTGCCATCACGCAGGCGAAAACAAAGAATCCGCCGGGAACCATCGTCATGATGGACATGCCCGGAATGAAATTCGACAGGATGGGAATTCCCTTGAAGCCGGGCGCAAGGCCGAACCAGTCGCCGGCAAGCCAGGTGCCGGAACCCAGAATTTCACGGATGGAACCCATGATGCACAGCGTCAGCGTAAAGCCAAGTCCCATGCCGAGACCGTCCAGTGCCGAGTCCCCCACCGTATTCTTGGACGCGAACATCTCCGCACGTCCGAGGATGATGCAGTTCACAACGATCAGCGGCAGATACAGGCCGAGTGCCGAATACAGAGACGGCACGAATGCCTGCAGCAGCATCTGCACAATCGTCACGAAGCCTGCAATGACGGTGATGAAGCAGGGGATCCGGACCTTGTCCGGGATCAGCTTGTGAAGCGCCGCGATCGCCATGTTCGAGCAGACGAGAACTGCCGTTGCCGCAAGGCCCATGCCAAGACCCGTCTCCACGGAAGTGGAGGTTGCCAGAGTCGGGCAGGTACCGATGACCAGCACCAGAACGGGGTTCTCCTTGATGAGACCGTTCGTCAGGATGCTGAATTTTGATTTCTTCTGAACTTCTTCCATTACTGAGCACCTCCTAACGCCTTGTACTGTTCGAGTGCCAGATAAACTCCCTTATGAATGGCCGATCCGGAAACCGATGCACCGGTGATGTACTGGAAAGCCGCTCCGTCCGATGTCGTGGAGGTCTCCTTCTTGACATCCTCTGATGTCAGCTGGGAGAGTCCGTCATACTGGGCCAGATAGTCCGGCTGTGCATCCTTCGAGCCGACACCCGGGGTATCCGAGCTGTCCGTCACCTTGACGCCGGTGATGGTTCCGTCCGAGGAAAGGCCGACCATCATCGTCAGATCGCCGCCGAAAGACTTCGTCACCACCGTGATGACGTAGCCGGATCCGTTGTCCGCCTGATAAACCTCGGTCACCTTTGCGGACTGATCCTCCGAGGTCTGAAGATCCGTGTCCACGCTCGTAAAGGAGTCGGCATCCGTCAGCAGCTCTTTTCTCGTTGCCGTTGCGGAAGCTTCCTGATTCTTCTCAATGATCGGCGCGGAAATGAAATTCGTGATCGCCAGAAGTGCCGTTGTCACCACGCAGATGACAACCAGAATCACAACCGGATAGATGTATTCTTTTCCGAAATTCTCTTCTGCGGAAGCCGCGTTTGTCTTCTTGCTCATGCCTTCGCACCTCCCTTCGCCTCATCTGCGGGAGCGCTCCCGGCCGCTTCTTTCGCAGCCTTCTTCGCTTCCTTCTCTGCCCTGGCGATGCCGTAGTACTGACGCTCCACGAAGCGGTCGATCAGAGGAGTCATCGCATTCATGAACAGAATCGCGAAGGACACGCCTTCGGGGTAAGAGGCAAACAGACGAATGATCATCGTGAACACGCCGCAGCCGACCGCGTAAATGTATTTGCCGCGCTTCATGATGGGCGAGGTCACATAATCCGTCGCGCAGAAGAATGCGCCGAAGAACACGCCGCCTGCCAGAATCTCATAGACGGCCATGCCGAGAGCCCCGTACTGCCCTGCTCCGCCGACACAGGCATAATAAATCAGAGAAAAGACGAACACCGTGCCGATGAAGGTCAGCGGGATGATCGGGCTGATGATCTTCTTCCAGATCAGGAAGATTCCACCGATCAGAATCGCAATCGTGCACGTCTCACCCATGGCTCCGCCGATGTTGCCCAGCAGCATGTCCGTAAGAGACGGAAGGCTTGCCGCACCGTCTGCGAGCTGTCCGAGAGGAGTCGCCCCCGTCACGGCATCCACGCCTGCTGCCGCCTTCTGGAATCTTGTGAGCGGCCAGCTCGTCATGTAGGACGTAAAGGACAGAAGCAGCACGATTCTGCCGACGATGGCAGGGTTCGCGATGTTCTTGCCGATGCCGCCGTACAGGCATTTCACAATCACGATGGCGACCACACAGCCGATGGCTTCCATCCACACCGGGAAGTTCGCCGGAAGATTCAGCGCGAGGATCACGCCCGTCACTGCAAAGGAGCAGTCCTTCGTGGTGTCTTCCTTCTTCATGATCCGGTCATACAGATACTCCGACGCCCAGCAGAATACGGCGCCGAGAATCACGCGCAGAAGCGCGCCGAAGCCGAAGTATACGGTTGCCATGACGACCGCGGGAAGCAGGGCCAGAACCACGTACTGCATGGTTTTCTTCGTGTCGAGCTTCGTCACAAGATGCGGGGAAGACGACACGGTCAGATTGGTTTTATAGTTATTTCCTTCCATTTTTGCTCGCCTCCTTTACCAGGTTCTTCGCCAGCTTGTTGTAGAATGCCAGCGGTCTGTGCGCAGGGCAGACGTAGGAGCACGAGCCGCACTCCATGCACTGCATGACCTGAAGATCCTGCAGGGTCTTCACATCCTTATGCAGATACGCGTCGGCAAAGCGGGTCGGCAGGAGGTTGAACGGACAGGCCGTATGGCAGCGTCCGCAGTTGATGCAGGCCGTCTCTTCCGGAATGGCCGCAAGATCCTCCGAGAACGCAAGGATCGCATTGTTCGCCTTGACGACGGGAACCGCATCCGAGAAAATCGCACGTCCCATCATCGGTCCGCCGAGAAGGATCTTCTTCGGCTCCTTCTTGTAGCCGCCGCAGAATTCCACGATATCGTGAACCAGCGCGCCGTTGGGAACCATCACGTTCTTCGGCTGTGCAATGGCGTCGCCGTCCACAGTGAGACGCTTCTTCACCAGCGGAATGCCGTCCTTTAAGTACTGGCCGACAAAGGCGGTCGAGGTGATGTTGGACACAATGACGCCGAGGGAGGCCGGAAGAACGCCGGCATCGCACTGCTTGCCCGTCACCTCATAGATCAGGACTCGCTCCGCTCCCTTCGGATAGCGGGACTGCAGCGGGAAGACGTGGAAGCCTTCGAGGTGCTGCTCCTTGATCATCTGATTGAACTTGTCAATTGCGTTCTGCTTGTTGACCTCGATCGCGATGTAAACCTCCTCCGCGATCAGCCATTTCTTCAGTGCAAGAGCGCCGTCAATGACATTCTGCGCGTCCTCCAGCATCGTCCGGTGGTCCGATGTAATGAAAGGCTCGCACTCCGCGCCGTTGACAATCAGCGTATCAATATCAATCAGGTTCTTCGGATTGAACTTGACCCAGGACGGGAAGGATGCTCCGCCGAGGCCGACGAGGCCCGATGCACGCATCGCCTTGATGAACGCGGGCTGATCCTCGATGACCGGGGCCTTCAGATCCTCCGCCATCTCCTGCTTGCCGTCCGGCTCAATGCAGACCAGTGTGTCCTGGCCGCCCATCGCATTGCGAACCGTCTCAATCCCCGTCACCGTACCGGAAACCGAGGCATGCACGGGAACACTTAAGAATGCGTCCGTATCGCCGATCAGCTGACCGACCTTCACATAGTCTCCCTTCTTCACGAGAGGCTTGCAGGGTGCACCGATATTCTCCGACATCGAGAGCTTCACGATGGAAGGAAGCGGCATCACCTCTGTTGCGGAATCGCAGGTGTGCTTGTAGTGCCCGGCATCAATACTTGTCAGATGTTTCTTCTGAAAGATCATGTATGATACCTCCTCATAGGATAGAGTATAAAAAAGCCGTGAAAGTCCGGATTCGCGATTCCAGACCCTCACGGCTCTCATTATAGCCCCTGTCTCCGTCAATTTGAACAGGGAAATCTGGGCGGACATGCCATCTTTTGTAAACTTGTGGTCAGAAACGGAGGGGGCTTCCCTCCGGCATTTCACAGGATCCTCTGCCCGGGCAATTCTCCTATTTTCTATTCGCTCACCTTCACCACGGTCACGCCCCAGACATTGGCCGTGGAACCGGCTGCCGGATAGACCGGCATCGCCGCAACCTCCGGAGAGTTATAAATCGTCTCCAGGGTGTCACCCTCCGCATAATTGACATTCACCCGCAGCTGCTGCTCGAAGAAATGCGACCAGCAAAGGCGGTTTCCTTCCGCAGTCGGCGCAAAGCTGCCGTACTGCGCGTAAGAATTTGCCCGATTATACAGCCCGGATACCCCAAACAATGGAGATCTCTTCGGAGTGCCTGCAACCATGATCACATTCTCGGTATAATCGGTTCCCGTCACCGTCCACTGATCCATCACCTGCTTCGCAAGCGCTGTCACAGCCTGTCTGCCCGCG
>DAIMKA010000094.1:6361-6721 GCA_036721955.1 Lachnospiraceae bacterium
CAGATGAGTTCACCGTCCCCTTCCAGCAAACAGAAAAGAAGCGGCAGGACCAGTGCCATACCCATGGTCATCTGCATCATCGTCTCCGCCGATACTGCCAGAAGGAAGAAACTGTTGGCAAACACCGGAATCAGGAGAAACGCCGCAATCAGCAATGCAGCGCGGATGACATTCTCTGCGCCTGCCTTTCCTGCCTTTGTATCCTCACGGGCCGTCTTTTCGCTCCGAACAGCTTCCCTGACGGCCTTCCAGATGCAGAAAACGACAATTCCCGCCGGGATCAGATACAGAAGCCGGAACCATCCGTGCGACTGCAGGAGATTGAAATGGTATCCGTCTCCTCCAAAATAAAACCAGAAT
>DAIMKA010000094.1:6904-7253 GCA_036721955.1 Lachnospiraceae bacterium
CCGTATGCTCTCCCTGCACTGCAGCATTCGGATAAATACGAACAATGCCGCCACACAGGTAATGCCGAGCGACGCCTGATATCCGCCCATCATCATCGCAGTCACCAGCCCGGAAAGGAAGATTCTCTTCCAGCCGCCTTTCCCGTTCCCAAGGAGCCAGACGGCAAGAACGGCCAGAAGGAACGAGACCGAATCATTGATGGACATATGGCTGTAGGAGAGCTGACACAGGACCGTCGGCGAAGCCAGAACCATCATGCCGATCGCCCATGCAAAAAGCTGCCCTCTTTTACTCTCCATCCGGACCTGCATCAATGAAAAAAGGAACAGAACGCCACAGGCAAAAAAC
>DAIMKA010000095.1:0-404 GCA_036721955.1 Lachnospiraceae bacterium
CCTGCAGGGGGCCGGCTGCAGATAAATTCACGACTCACATCCGGCTTCTACAGCGTGCGCAGCATCTCCCATGCGCGTTTCTCATCATAGCACATGTCAGCAGCTATTCCGCATTCTTCAGGGCTTCCTCCAGCGGAACTTTCCGGATTCGCCGGAAATCCAGCAGCATCACGAAGAGATACCCCGCAAAAACGAAAAGGAGCATTTTCCCATACCCCGCAGGACGGATAACAAACGAGAACCAGCCGTCCATCCCCTGCATCATGACCGCCCAGATTCCCTTCATCATCGCAGCACCGAGAGCCGCACTCACAAGCTCCGAGAAAACAACCACCCAGGTGGTGGAGAGAAGATAAATGGAGGCGATCTCCCCCGTCCGGTAGCCGAGAATCTTCGTCATGGAA
>DAIMKA010000095.1:414-7205 GCA_036721955.1 Lachnospiraceae bacterium
TTCTCGTTCCGCTCGATGATGAGCTTCGTCAGAAGATAAATCAGAACTGCTGAAAGGGCAACGCATACGTACTGGAAATACAGCATATAAGATCCCATGGAATGATCCAGCTGATCCACCATTTTCGTGATGTCCTTCCGGGTCACAACCGTCGTGATGTACTTCGAAGGGATGTCCGTGATCTCCGTATCGGAGAAAAATCCGGAGAACTCGTCCGGCTCCCATTCAAAGATGTCCCGGAACTCCGAAAGCGGCAGGAAGACGGCAAGTGCCGCGTCATAATCCTGGACTCCCGCCACTTCAAAGGAATACGAGCTGTCTTCAAACTGAGCGTCCAGCGTGATGACATCGCCCTTCCGCACGCCGTATTTCGCCGCGTAGGCGCTGCTCACCAGCGCCTCCCCCTCTGAGAGCTCCGGGAGTCTGACATAGCGGCTGTTGTCCCCGATGCCGTAGACCGAAATGTCCTCGTCGCGTTCCTCTCCCCTTCGAAGAAGCGTCTTCACCCCCATCTTCTCCGCGTCTTCCGTTCCCGTGGAAATGATTTCTCCGTCATCATCCTTCCAGGATTTCAGCATGGTCTGGTACCGCGCGATCATCATATCCGGTGCCTGTTCCTTATAATAGGCCAGCGTGTCCGGCATGCCGACCGCCATGGCAAGAAGGAGCATCACGAACAGGATTCCGAGGAACAAAACCACGTATCCCGGAATGTTCTGGAACAACACCCGCAGGCGGAACCGTGCGAGAAAGCTCCATCTGGGAAGGCGCATGGCCTTCTTCCGGTGCGTCTTCTTCAGATCATGCCGCAGGAACTGAAGCGGCGTGCAGTGAAGCTTCTTCGCAATGACAGCGCCGTTGACGAGGAACATCAGTGCAACCGGAATCACCGTTGTTTTGATCAGAGCCTCCGGACTGAACACCGTCACGTAGGAGGGAAGGCTGTAGCTGTTGTAATACATGGAAACCACTACGTTTTTGAACACGGTATATCCGAGAAGATTGCCGACAGCCGCCGACAGGAACGTGACGAGAACCGGTGATGCCATGTAGTGGCGAAGGAGCTCTCCCCTCGTATAGCCCGAGGCGCGGAGGGTTCCGATGACGGAGGCCTCCTTCTGGATCGTGTTGCTGATGGTAATCGCGAACACAAAGGCGAGCACCGCCACCAGCACATAGAGAAGAACGCCGCCCATTGCCTTGTCGCCGCCGATGTCATCCCGCGTGAACTGCACCGCCTGATTGCCGTAGGTCGGAAGGTAATTCTTCACTTCGTTGTCGGCGGCAAGCGCCTGCGTGATGAGCGCCTTCAGAAAGGCATCCGACCGGCTTTTCTCCTGAATGTCCCCGTCCGCGCGGTCCATGCTGCCGTCTCCCGCCGCGAAGGAATACAGAAAGGAATAGTTGTAATACACCGGCACACGAAGCCTCTCGAAGCCCGACTGTGTCAGAAGTCCCACATCGAAACCGATCGCATCGAACATCATGTCTGTGTTCTTCTCGAACAGCGTGGAATAATCCACGTTGGCCACCAGGCCGCTGATCGTGTAGTCCTCTCCGCCGACCGCGATGCGGTCCCCGACCTTCAGGCCCGCGTTGTCCGCATGCATGCGGTCGATGGCGATCTCATTCTCCGAGGAAGGAAGTGCTCCGTCCATGATGCAGGCAAGATCGATGTCCCTCCGCACGGGATAGACGCGGATTTTCCCCGCTGTCTCTGCATCGTTATCGTTCTCCTGCGCCGCTGCTCCGGATGTTCCTGCAGCCTCCTTCTGCGCGCTGCCCGCCGGGTCTCCTGCATTCGACGTCTCTTCCTTCGCCGCGTCCCGGACCTCGGTGGTCTCCTTGTAGAAGTTCTCGTACACCGTGACCGGCCTTGCCTGGAAATCCTTATCGTTCAGGTCGTATTTGTCCTCCGCCTCAGCGTATTTCTTCTCCACCTCCTCGTCGGCCTTCTGATAGGCCTCGTCCCGTGCCTTGTCGTAGGCCTCCTGATAGGCACCGGAGTCCTTTGCCGACTGCCCGAATTTCGCGTCAAACTCTTCGTCCAGCTTCTCATCGACCTTGTCGTGAGCTTTCTTCTTATAGTAAGAAAGAAGATCTGCCTTCTCACCGCTCTCAATGGCGCGGATCAGCTCCGGCTCCGCCTTCTCCTTCAGCTCGAAATGTCCGTCCTCCAGACGGTACTTCTCCACACTCTCATCCGCCGCCTTCAGCATGCTGCCGTTCGCGACATACATGCCGGAAACCGCCCCGATCATTCCGATCAGGAAAAGGGCAATGACCAGATATTTGGCCCACTCCCCCGTCAGCTCCCGTCTTACCCTCTTCCCCAGAGGATTCCGCATTTTCCTGTGTCTTTTTTCTTTTTGCATAGCCGCTTCTCTCCCGCTTCCTGCCTGCCGTCTTCCGCCTGTTTTGCCTGAAGTTCCTCGCACCATCTGCATCTCTTCCCGCATCCGGCGCCTCAGACAGCTCTCCTTCCCTCTCACAGTTCCTGCCGTCAAGACCTTTTCTACCACTCCAGCTCCGCCGCCGGAATCTTATGGTCGTTTCGTTCATTGTGCCGCACCATTCCGTCCCGCAGGCGGACACAGTGGTCCGCCATCTGCCGGATCGCCTCATTGTGCGTCACCATCACCACGGTATTGCCGTACTGCTGATTCACCCGTTCAATCAGCTCCAGAATTTCCTTGCCGGTCTTGTAGTCCAGAGCGCCCGTCGGCTCATCGCACAGGAGCAGGTCCGGATTCTTGACAATCGCGCGTCCGATGGAGACTCTCTGCTGCTGTCCGCCGGAGAGCTGGTTCGGAAGCTTGTAGCGGTGATCCCACAGCCCCAGGGTGTTCAGCAGTTCATCGATGTCCAGCGGATTGGCGGAAAGATAGGCGCCGACTTCGATGTTCTCCTTCACATTCAGATTCCCGATGAGGTTGTACATCTGAAAAACATACCCGAGGTGCTTCCTGCGATAGGACGTCAGTGTCTTCTCGTCCATCTTCTCCAGAAGATCTCCTCCGATGGAGATCTCTCCGCTGTCTGCGCTGTCAATGCCCCCGATGATGTTCAGGAGCGTCGATTTTCCGGAGCCGGACGGTCCCAGAAGAACACAGAACTCGCCCTTGGCCACGTCAAAGGAAAGACCTCGCAGCACCTCCTGCCGGGTCTCGCCCTCTCCGAAGCTCTTCGTCAGATTGCGGATACCAAGAAAGCTGTTCTCACTCATCATTTCAATCCCCCTGTCTGCCGCTGCCTCTGCGGCCTTTGTCTGATCCTCCGCTCCTCTGCAGGAGCCCTTCCTGCGAAAATTTCCGTTTCCGAACGGTCCCGGTGCTGTCTGCTGTGCGGCCCCCTCTTCGAAATCACGAAAACTTTCGTTTAATGAAAATGTGCTTTTGAAACAGTTATTAGTTTCAGCTAACTGCCATTACCATATCACATTTTCATTCGTGGTTAAATATGACTAACTTCACAAAAATAAAAAAGAGACCTCTGCTTTTCTCACAGAAGTCTCTAAAATTATGTCCGTATTCCATATCTGTTCCGCGTCTGCCGTTTTTCCATGCGAATTCTCAGCCTGCAGATCGCTTCCTGTTCGAAACCGGCAGGTGATCCGACTGTACCCCGGGCTTTCGCAGGAAAATTCGAAAGGACATGCGCAGCTTCAAAGGACACGCGCAGCTTCCTTTTTACCCCAGTCCGACATCCAGCGCCATCATAAGGGTGAAGCCGATGGCAAACATCACGACGCCGATGTTGGAGTGCTCGCCCTCCGACATCTCGGGAATCAGCTCCTCCACGACGACGTACAACATGGCTCCCGCCGCGAAGCTTAAGAAATACGGCATCCACGGAGTAAGCTTTTCCGCCGCGAAAAGGACCAGAACCGCTCCCGCCGGTTCCACCGCCCCGGAAAGAACGCCGTCCAGAAACGCACGCGGTTTGTCTTTGCCCTGCGCGTGCAGCGGCATCGAAATGATCGCTCCCTCCGGAAAGTTCTGAATCGCGATTCCGAGAGACAGCGCCATTGCGGCTCCGGCGGTGATCGTGCTGCCGCCCGAAAGAAGCCCCGCGTAGACCACGCCGACCGCCATTCCCTCCGGAATATTGTGCAGTGTCACCGCGAGCACCATCATCGTCGTTTTCGCAAGATGGCTCCTCGGTCCCTCCGCCTTGTCCGCGTACATGTGAAGATGCGGGATCACATGATCCAGAAGGAGCAGGAACAGCGTCCCGAGCCAGAAGCCGGTGACGGCAGGCAGAAAGGAAAGCCTTCCCATTCCCGCGCTCTGTTCCATGGCCGGAATCAGAAGACTCCAGACGGATGCCGCCACCATCACGCCCGCCGCAAATCCCGTCAGCGCCTTCTGCACGCCGCGGGACAGCTCTTTTTTCATGAAAAATACACCGGCTGCCCCCAGTGAAGTTCCGAGAAATGGGATCAGGATTCCCTGCCAGGTCGCTGCATTCATCTTCTCGCCGTTCTCCTTTCCTGTATTGTTGTCTCTGGGCTGCCCCCCGCAGGCAAAAATGCTGCTGCATGGCAGCTTCAGGGCTCGTCTGACTCTGAGGGCAGAATCATTTTTTACCGGTTAAACGCTTTCCTGCCCGGATAGACGGCCGCCCCGCCCAGTTCCTCCTCAATGCGCAGAAGCTGGTTGTACTTGGCAACGCGCTCACTCCGGGAAGGTGCACCGGTTTTGATCTGTCTCGTGTTCAGGGCAACGGCGAGATCCGCAATCGTGGTGTCCTCCGTCTCGCCGGAGCGGTGAGAGGTAATCGCCGTATATCCTGCCTTATGCGCCATTTTGATGGCCTCGAGCGTCTCGGAAACCGAGCCGATCTGGTTGAGCTTGATCAGGATCGAATTCGCGCAGTGATTCTCAATGCCCTTGGAGAGTCTTTCCGTATTCGTCACGAACAGATCGTCGCCGACGAGCTGCACCCTGCCTCCGAGCTCTGCCGTCATCTTCTTCCAGCCTTCCCAGTCCTCCTCGTCCAGACCGTCCTCGATGGACCAGATCGGATACCTCTCAATCAGAGACTTCCAGTGTGCAATCAGCTCGTCCGATGTAAAATCTCTGCCGGATTTCGGCTGATGGTAGAAGCCGGTGCCCTTCTCGCTCTTCCACTCGCTGGATGCCGCATCCATCGCGAGGACAAAATCCTTCCCGGGCTCATAGCCGGCATCCCGGACCGCCTGCAAAATATGCTCGATGGCGTCCTCATCGTCCTTCAGGTCGGGCGCAAAGCCGCCTTCGTCTCCGACCGCCGTCGTATTCCCCTCGGCCTTCAGATTCTTCTGAAGTGCATGGAAAACCTCCGTGCACCAGCGGAGCGCCTCATGGAACGAAGAGGCTCCGACCGGCATGATCATGAATTCCTGCGTGTCCACCGAATTCGTTGCATGTGCGCCGCCATTTAAGATATTCATCATCGGAACCGGAAGGACGTTCGCATTGGCCCCGCCAAGGAACCGGTAGAGCGGAATGCCGAGGGCCTGTGCTGCCGCCTTCGCACTCGCAATCGACACCGCCAGAATCGCATTCGCGCCCAGCTTCGACTTGTTCGGCGTTCCGTCCGCCTTCCGCATCGCGGCATCCACCGCGTAGACGTCCTGCGGATCCAGTCCCTTCACCGCGTCGCTGATGACGGTGCCCACGTTGTTCACCGCGGTCTGAACGCCCTTTCCGCCGAATCTTGTCCTGTCGCCGTCGCGAAGCTCAATGGCCTCAAACTCGCCCGTGGAGGCTCCGCTCGGGGCCGCTCCCCGCCCGACGGTTCCGTCGGTCAGAGTCACCTCAGCCTCCACCGTGGGATTCCCTCTGGAATCCACGATTTCCCTTCCGGTCACCTTCTCGATTTCAAGATGTCTTCTCATAACTTCGTTCTCCTTTCCGCCGCTTCCGCGGCTGCATGCTCCGGATGCCGGTCCCGGATTTTTCCTCCTGCCCGGCGCCTCCGGAATTCACGTCTTTGAAACCCCTTTTGATGGTTTGTTATGTCTAACTCTTTGTTATGGTAACACATATGCTTTGAAAGTTAAATATGGCTAACCAAGAAAGTCTCAGGCGGCAGGGTGCTCTCTGACCTTTCCGTCACAAGAACATCCTGCCGCCCTGTTCTGCCTTTATCCCTGATTCCAGGCATCAGCCTGCTGCGTCAGCCACCGAACCCACGCTTCAAACCCCTCGCCGGTTTTCGCGCTGAGAAAGAAAACCTCCGCGGCCGGGTTCAGTGCATGAATCCTTCGGACCACCGCCTCGTCATCGAAGGGAAAATACTCCTTCGTGTCGATCTTGTTGATGAGCACCGCCTGCGTCACCTGAAACATCAGCGGATACTTCAGCGGCTTGTCGTCCCCTTCCGGAACCGACAGAATCTCAATGTTCCGGCAGGAACCGACGTCCTCCTCCGCCGGACAGACGAGATTTCCCACATTCTCCAGGAACAGAAGGTCCAGATCCTCTGTGTGAAATTCCTCCAGCGCCTGTCTCGTCATCCCCGCGTTCATCGCACACTCGCCGCCGGTGTGCACCTGAATGGAGCGGATCCCCGCTTCCTGCATCTTCTCCGCGTCCACGCAGGCATCAATGTCCGCCTCCATGACGCCGATCCGGTAGCGGTCCTTCAGCATGGCAATCGTCCGGAGAAGGACCGAGGTTTTCCCAGCTCCCGGCGACGCCATGACGTTCAGAAGGAAGGTCCGGTCCTTTTTCAGCTTCTGCCTGGTTTCATCCGCCAGTCTGTCATTTTCCGCAAAAACACTCTTGTTGACTTCCACCACCCGT
>DAIMKA010000096.1:0-2150 GCA_036721955.1 Lachnospiraceae bacterium
CGGGGTGCCGCAAAAAACGCGGCACAGAAAGGTAAAAATGAGTGGAGAAAAAGAAATTCTGCTTCATGCGGAAGGGGTATATAAGGAATTTCCAACAGCGAAAAAAGACCAGAAGGTGCACGCAGTCAACGGCGTCAATCTGACGATCTACAAGGGCGAAACCCTGGCACTGGTGGGAGAGAGCGGCTGCGGCAAATCAACGCTGGGGCGCACGCTGATTCATATGCTGCCGGTGACGGACGGTGTGATTACGTTTCACGAGAAGGAAATTTCATCAATGGATGAGAAAACCTTCCGACCGCTCCGCCCGAAAATGCAGATGATTTTCCAGGATCCCTATGCGAGCCTGGATCCGCGCATGACGGTGCGGGATATCATTGCGGAACCGCTGGAAACCTATCATGTCTGCCGGACAAGGGAAGAGACGACGCAGAGAGTTCTGGAACTGATGAAGGCGGTCGGCGTGCCGGCAGAATTTCAGAACCGCTATCCGCATCAGTTCTCCGGAGGACAGAGACAGAGAATCGGCATCGCAAGGGCCATCGCCCTGCAGCCGGAGCTGATTGTCTGTGATGAGCCGGTGTCCGCACTGGATGTATCCGTGCAGAGCCAGGTCCTGAACCTTCTGAAGGATCTGCAGCAGAAATACGGGCTGACCTATCTCTTCATCGGGCATGATCTGTCGGTGATCAATTTCATTGCAGACCGCATCTGTGTCATGTTCCTCGGAAATGTCTGTGAGATTGCCTCGAAGGAGGATCTGTACGAAAAGCCCCTTCATCCTTATACGGAATTCCTGATGGATGCGATCCCGAAGGCAGACCCGCATCTTCGCGGTGAGCACAGGAAGATGCTGGCGGGAGAAATTCCGAGCCCCGTAAACCTTCCGTCCGGCTGCTGCTTCCGGACACGGTGTCCGTATGCGACAGAGCTCTGCGCACAGCAAAAGCCCGAGTTGAAGAAGCTGGATGGCCGGTACGTCGCCTGCCACTATGCGGAGCAAAGACAGAAATCAGGAAAATAATAAAGCGCTCTTATAGCAAAATCTCCGGCCTTGAAGCGCCGGGGAAGGAGCGGTCGGCGCGGGCTGCCGGAGAATCGGAAATCAGACCGATTACAGGCGGAAGCACTTCTGGACGGAAGCCTGGGGGCCGAGGAGGAGGACCGAATTCCCGGTGTGGAAAACCGTCTCGGGCGTGATATTCATGTTGAGATGACCGTTTTCACGAATGCCGAGAATGTTGATCCCGTATTTGCTGCGGAGATTGAGCTGCAGAAGGCTGTGATTTTCCCAGGTTTCGGGGATCGTGAGTTCATAGATCGAGTAGTTCTCATCCAGCTGCGTGTAGTCCAGAATTTTGTCGGAGGAGCATCGGATCGCGGTCCAGGCGGCAAGCTGCCTGGCGGGATAGATGACCTCGTCCGCACCGTTGTGCAGGAGGAGCCGCTCCTGAATGCCGTGGGAGGCGCGGGCAATGATTTTGCGGGCACCGAGCTCCTTTAAGAGGACAACGGTGATGATGGAGCTTTCGAAATTCTCCCCGATGGTGACAATGCACACATCAAAGTTCTGGATCCCGAGGGATTTCAGAAAAGCGCGGTCCGTGGTGTCGCCGATCTGGGCGTCTGTCACATAGGGAAGAGAGCGCTGGACCTTCTCTTCATCCATGTCCACAGCCAGAATCTGGTGATGCATGTCATAGAGCTTTCTTGCAATGTGATTGCCGAAGCTTCCGAGTCCGATCAGCAAAAATGTTTTCATAATTAAAATTTTAATCCTTTCTGCAAATGAGACAGTCTTTTTACAGACGTCTCCGAAGATTCCGGTATTTCCTGAAAAAGATCTCAGGAAAAAACCGGTACGGAATCCATGCCTGATTTATCCTACAATCAGATTTTCCTGCGGATAGCGCGCTTCGCTCCCGACGCGGGGCGAAATGGTCGCAAAAACAACGGTCAGTCCGCCGACTCTTCCGCAGAACATCATCAGAATGAGGATCAGGCGGGATACGGTTCCAATGTCTCTCGTGATGCCAAGGCTCACGCCGACAGTGCCGATGGCGGAGGCGGTTTCAAACAGACAGGTGAGAAGAGGCAAGTCTTCCAGACGGCTGATGACGATGCCTCCTGCGAGGAAACAGGTCAGATAC
>DAIMKA010000096.1:2208-7065 GCA_036721955.1 Lachnospiraceae bacterium
GGAGAAGGCAGACGCGGCGAGGACCGCGAGCGTTGTGGTTTTCATTCCTCCCGCTGTGGATCCCGGAGATCCGCCGACGAGCATCAGGAAAATCATGACGACAAGGCCGCCTTCGCTGATCAGAGAGTAATCCACCGTGTTAAAGCCCGCCGTCCGCATGGTAACGGACTGGAAGAGCGAACTCCAGATCAGCTCCGGGAGCGGCATCTTCTCAAATTCAAAGAAAAAGAAATACAGCGCGGGGAGAAGAAGGAGCAGGAAGGTGACGGCGAGAACCGTTTTCGTCTGCATGCTGCAGAAACGGAAATGGAACCGGGATTTGCGCAGATCATCCCACGTGGAGAATCCGAGGCCGCCGAGGATGATGAGCAGCATAATCGTGATGTTGATCACAGGCTGCGTGACATAGGAGCACAGGGAAGAATAGGCACCACGGCTGCCCATGAGATCGAAACCGCCGTTGCAGAAAGCGGAGACGGAATGAAAAAGGCCGTACCAGATACCTCTCGCGAGGCCGAAATCCCGGACGAAAACGGGGGTCATGGCGGCGGCGCCGAGAAGCTCCAGGAGCGCGGCGGTTTTCAGGATGAAGCCGGTCAGCCGGACAATTCCGCCCACCTGTGCTGCGGAGATGGATTCCCGCATGGTGCTGCGCTGTCGGAGACTGATGCGTTTGCCGGAAAAAAGAAAGACTGCAAGGGAAGCGGTGACAATGCCCATCCCGCCGATCTGAATCAGCATCAGGAGAACCGCCTGACCGAAGAGTGACCAGTATGTGAACGTATCCTGCACGACAAGACCGGTGACGCAGGTAGCAGATGTGACGGTAAAGAGGGCGTCCGTAAAGGAAGCACCCTGCCGGTTTCGCGTTGCAATGGGGAGCATAAGGAGCAGAGTCCCGGCAACAATGACACCGAGAAAACCAAAAATAATAATCTGGGAGGAATTCATCTCCGGGCGGCGCCTGTCGGAATGCCTTCTGCCTGATTTCGTGAACAAGTGAATGAGTCCCTTCTGGTTCCACACACCGTCTGGCTAGTGGAGCCCATATCTTTTGTAACGGTTGAATGCTTTTATTTTATCATTTTGTACCAATCCAGCACATGCTGATTATAGGCGGAAAAGTCGGGCTGTGTGGAATCGGCCTTGTTATTTTATCAGGTTTATCAGGGACTGCGATAAGTCCGTGCAGTTGACAGATGAGAGAAAATCGGCGTAAGTTGGTGAATGAAAGCGCAAAGACTTGTTACAGAGTCTGATTCAGAGAAGACCTGTTCTTTAATTATAAGAGAGGACGAAAAGCTATGAAACTGACCATGCTCGGAACCGGCAACGCCGTGGTGACGAAGTGCTATAACACCTGCTTTGTTCTGGAGGATGAAACAAGAGATCAGAGTGACCGCTATTTTCTTGTGGACGGAGGCGGCGGAAACGGGCTCTTGCAGCAGCTGCAGGCCGCCGGAATCAACTGGAGAGACCTGCGGGTGATGTTCCTGACACATAAGCATCTCGATCACATCATGGGGATGATCTGGATGCTGCGGCTGATCCTTCAGAATATGCAGCGCGGCAATTATGAGGGAGAAGCGGTGATTTACGGCCATGAGGAAGTGATTGCGCTTCTTCGGCAGCTCGCGGAAATGCTTCTTACACGGAAAGAGTGCGCGTTTCTGGATGTGCGTCTGCACCTGATCCCGGTGAAGGACGGAGAGAGCAGAACGGTCATCGGTCACACAGTCACATTTTTTGACATCGGTTCCACAAAGGCGAAGCAGTTCGGCTTTACGATGGATCTGGGGGCAGGGAAGAAGCTGACCTGCTGCGGGGATGAGCCGTACAATCCGTGCGAAAAGCAATACGCGGAAGGCGCAGACTGGCTTCTCCATGAAGCCTTCTGTCTGAATGCGCAGGCGGATGTGTTTCACCCGTATGAGAAGCATCATTCCACGGCGCTGGATGCCGCAAAGCTGGCGGAGGAGCTCGGTGTGAAGAATCTGATCCTGTATCATACGGAAGACCGGAATATCCGGGAGCGGAAGTGCCTCTATACAGAGGAAGGAAAGCGTGTATTCTCCGGAAATCTTCTGGTGCCGGAGGATCTCGAGACCGTCCGGCTGGACTGAATGTGCGGTATGGTTTCTCGCGGGTCTGCCCGCGGGCAGACGATGGGTAAGGATACCGGGCATGCGCGGAACAGAAAATTTACAGAACCGGGTGTTGTAATTCCGGTACGGCTGTGTGATACTTAACTTACAAGCGGATGAAAATCATCCTTGCATATTGTAATTGCCGAAGAGATGATGAGTGTGGCGAAAGTAATCAGGATTACTTTTGCTGCGCTCATTTTTTTATAAGGCAGCACCTTCAGAAAGGAGAGAGACATGAACCGTGCCTGCATGGTGAAGGGGCAATCTCTTTTCTGGGGAAAAAGAATCGTCTTTTTTTGTGAGAACCAAAGTGCGAGGAGGTATTTCAAATACTTTATGGAAAGAGAAGAATTCATTGAACTGGTAGAAGCCAACCCGGTTGTCGCGGCAGTCAAGGACGACGACGGACTGGAGAGGTGCCTTCATTCGGATATAGATGTTGTATTCGTTTTGTATGGCGATGTCATCAGCATCCGGGATATTGTTCAACGGCTGAAGGAAGGCGGGAAGACGGTTCTGGTGCATGTGGACCTGATCTCAGGTCTCGCGCCGAAGGAAGTCTCCGTGGATTTCATTCAGAAATATACAGAGGCCGACGGGATCATCTCAACCAGGCGGAATCTGACGGAGTACGCCAGATCCCTCGGGATGAATACGGTGCTGCGCTATTTCATGATTGATTCTCTTGCCCTGCAGAACATTCGCAGGCAGAGCAAGGCGGAGACGCAGCCGGATATCATTGAGATTCTTCCGGCGATTCTGGTTCCGGATTTTATCTCGCGAATCCGGAAGATCTGCAAGGTCCCGCTGATGGCAAGCGGACTGGTGACGAACAAGCAGGAAACACTGCATGCCCTGAATGCAGGGGCCATTGCAGTGTCCACGACGAATCAGGAGATCTGGTTCTCGTAAAGGAAGAGTGCCGCGCGGCATTCTTCCGAATCATGTTTCAATGAGGGTGCAGCAGGAGGTGCGGAATGATTTACGACGTTGTCATTATCGGAGCCGGTGTGTCCGGCTCGGCAATCGCAAGAGAACTGTCGCGGTATGAGGCAGAGATCTGCGTACTGGAAAAGGATGAGGATGTATGCTGCGGGACATCCAAGGCCAATAGTGCGATTGTGCACGCTGGCTATGACTGCAAACCGGGAACCATGATGGCGCGGATGAATCTTCGGGGAAACGAGATGATGGAACAGCTCTCGAAGGATCTGGATTTTCCGTTCCGCCGCAACGGTTCCTTTGTGGTCTGTCTCGACAAGACCAGGCTGGATGCCCTGCAGAAGCTCTATGAACAAGGCATTGCGAACGGAGTGCCCGGGCTGAAAATCCTCAGCGGGGAAGAGGCTCTTGAAATGGAGCCGAACCTCTCGGAGAATACCGTGGCGGCGCTGTATGCGCCAAGCGCCGGAATTGTCTGCCCCTTCGGACTGAACATTGCGATGGCGGAAAATGCGAAGGAGAACGGCGTGGATTTCTTCTTTAATACAAAGGTGGAAGAAATTCATGCGGACGAAGAAGGAATCTGGCATATCCGGACGGGAAACGGTGAATATAAGACCAGAAGCGTTGTCAATGCGGCCGGTGTATATGCGGACCGGATTCACAACATGGTCAGCAGCAGTAAAATCCATATCACCGCGAGGCGCGGCGATTATCTTCTCCTGGATCATGAGGCCGGGGATCACGTCAGTCACACGATTTTCCCGCAGCCGACGAATCTCGGAAAAGGAGTTCTGGTCGCTCCGACCATTCACGGAAATCTGATTGTCGGTCCGACCGCGACGGATATCAGAGACAAGGAGAGTACGGCGACTACGCGGGAAGAACTGGACGAGGTGGTCTCCAATGCGGGAATGTCCGTGCGGAATCTCCCGCTCCGGAAGGTGATCACTTCCTTTGCAGGACTTCGGGCGCATGAGGATCATCACGAATTCATTCTGAAGGAAATTGAGGATGCGCCGGCCTTCTTTGACTGCGCAGGGATCGAATCGCCGGGGCTCACCAGTGCTCCCGCGATTGGTGAGTATATGGCAGGACTCCTGGAAGAACGCTTCCGCTGGGAGAAGAAGGCGGAATGGAAGGCAACCAGGAAGGGAATTCTGGATCCGAAAAAGCTCTCCCTCGAGGAGCGCAGCCGCCTGATCCGGAAAAATCCGGCGTACGGCCAGATCATCTGCCGGTGCGAGAGCGTGACGGAGGGTGAGATTCTGGATGCCATTCACCGGCCGCTGGGAGCAAGATCCCTGGATGGAATCAAGCGCAGAACGAGAGCCGGTATGGGACGCTGCCAGGCAGGCTTCTGCAGCCCGAGGGTGATGGACATTCTTGCAAGAGAGCTGGGGCTTCCGCTGGAGGAAATCACGAAGAGCGGCGGAAAATCCAATATTGTACTGGAGAGAACGAAGGCGATTTTGCCTCAGTGAGGTATAAACATGATGCAGAAAGAGATTGTAATCATTGGCGGAGGTCCCGCAGGTCTTGCGGCAGCTGCGGCGGCAAGAAAAAAGGGCGTACAGGACATTCTGATTCTGGAACGGGATGCAGAACTCGGCGGCATTCTGAATCAGTGCATCCACAACGGCTTCGGCCTCCGGAGATTTAAGGAGGAGCTGACGGGTCCTGAGTACGCGGGACGCTTCATTGACGAGATCCGGGAACTCGGAATCGAGTACAGGCTGGGCACGATGGTCATGGACATTTCGAAGGA
>DAIMKA010000097.1:0-3355 GCA_036721955.1 Lachnospiraceae bacterium
GAAACTTTGAGAAGCCTGCAATCTCCGCCAGGCGGTCCGTGTTGATCTCTTCGTCGAGGTGGTCCGTGATGTAGTTGCAGACCTCCATGAATTTCGCCACGTACTCCTGCCGCTTGTCCTTCGGAAACTCACGGGAATGGGAGATGCGGTAGACATTGGTTCTCCCGATGTAGGTGAAGAACTCCAGAAGCCGCGCCCAGATCATGGCCCCGCTGTAGGGGGCATTCTCATCGTACTCCCGAATGACATCGCGAAGAAGCTCCTGAAGCTTCTCATTCAGGGGCGGATAGGCGGTCTGCGTGATGAGAATGTAAGGCTGGATGGCCTGCATCACCTGCCGGAGACTGCTGTACATCTGCAGCAGGTTGTAGTCAAACAGGATGAAAATCCGTTCTCCGGTTTCCGGAGGAGTGTAGGAATGAATGGTCCCCGGCGCAACGACGAGAATGTCGCCGGGCGTCAGCACATTTTCCTCCGTTCCGATCCGGACGGTGTAGTTCTCCTCAACCGGATAGAGAATCTCAATGGCGGAGTGCCAGTGCGGAGGAAAATGAATGGTGTTGTGATTATGGTACAAACGGATTCCCTGAATATCGGAATACTGGACGTCCTCGCGGATTCCGTGAAGACGGGGATGAAACTCATCCACAACCGCGGTATTCTCACGATTCGGATCACTCATGAAATACTTTCCTTTCTGAAAACAGTGGCATCGCACGCAAAAGATATGCCACCGGCCTGTCCGGAAGGTCCGGGCAGCAGAATGCGTTCAATGTCTTCCCAGACCATAAGTATAGTTCAAAAAAAGGATTTCGCAAAGGCTGTCAAAAAGAGCGCACGTTCTGAAGGGTAGCGGAGAATGGAATCTGAATACAATAAAACAATGTATGCTCCTTTTCCGGGAAGCGGCAGGCATCCGGAAGCTGCCGCATTCGGCAAAACCGCCTGCGCGGATTTTGCCTCAGCGAGGTATAAAAACGAAGGAGCAAAGAGTGCGGATGCGGCTGCATCCGAAGAAAAGGGAGGACGACACAATGAGCGAATGGAAACAGCTGTGGCTGCAGTATCATCCGGCTGCGGATCATGGATTTGGAGCCTGCGCCGGAACAATTGTTCTGGAAGGCTTTGAGAATACACCGGTCATCGCCAGTCTGAAGGAAGAGCTGGCGCGCGGCCTGAAGGGCATGCTGGGAGTGGAGCCTGTCTTCGCGGACAAGGCGGAGGGCGGCTGCATCCGGATCCGCAGAGTGGACGCGATAGTCTCCGGGGAAGAAGCAGAGAAGCTCTCCGGGAATCAGAAGGCCGAGAGCTACCGCATTCAGGCGGCCCCCGGGGAAATCCGGATTGAGGCAGCAGGAGAGAGGGGCGCTCTTTACGGAGCCTTTGCACTTCTTCGCGCCATCGGCACCGGGAAAAATCCGCAGCAGGCGGCAGGAACGGCGGTTCCTTCCAATCCGCTCCGCATGCTGAACCACTGGGACAACATGACCAACGACATCGAGCGCGGCTACTCCGGCGATTCGTTCTTCTTCAAGGATGGAACGGTCCTTGTGGACGAGAGAACGAAGGACTACGCACGGCTCGTTTCCAGTGTCGGCATCAACGCGGTCGTGATCAACAACGTCAACGTCAAGGGCGACGCGACGGACCTTATCACGGACCGCTATTTTGACAAGCTGGCCGCGATGTCCGAAATTTTCGCGTCATACGGCATCCGCCTGTACCTGAGTCTGAATTTTGCCTCCCCGATCGAAATCGGCGGACTGGACAACTGCGATCCTTTGAGCGAAGAGGTCATTGCCTGGTGGAAGGACAAGATTGCGGAAGTGTTCGGAAGAATCCCGAACTTCGGCGGCTTCCTTGTCAAGGCGGATTCCGAGGGACGTCCCGGCCCGTTCACCTACGGAAGAACGCAGGCGGACGGCGCGAACATGCTGGCGGATCTCGTGAAGCCCTACGGCGGAACCATCATCTGGAGATGCTTTGTCTACAACTGCACGCAGGACTGGCGCGACTACAAGACGGACCGCGCGCGCTCCGGCTATGACAACTTCAAGGCCATGGACGGCGACTATCACGACAACGTGATCCTGCAGATCAAGAACGGACCGATGGACTTCCAGATCCGCGAGCCGATTCATCCGCTGATGGGAGGTCTCCGCAAGACCAACCAGATGCTGGAGGTACAGATCGCGCAGGAATACACCGGACATCAGATCGATGTCTGCTATCTGATGCCGATGTTCAAGGAGGTGTTGGAATTCCACACTTACTGCACAAACCATCCGGAGGAGAATGACCGGCAGCAGGAGGGCGCGGGCGATCAGGTCAAGGATATCGTCAGCGGCAGGACCTTCGGCAATCAGAAGAGCGGAATGGCCGGCATGGCGGCGGTTGCCAACACCGGAAATGACGCGAACTGGACCGGTAGTGATCTGGCGGCGGCGAACCTCTACGGCTTCGGACGCCTTGCCTTTGACACGGAGCTTACCAGCGAGGAGATCGCAAGAGAGTGGGCGCAGCTTACCTTCGATACGGATGAGGAGGCCATCGCGGTCATCGTGAAGATCCTGATGGGATCCCGCGCTGCCTACGAGAAGTACACGAGTCCTCTCGGCATCGGCTGGATGGTCACGCCCGGCTTCCACTACGGATGCAGCGTGGACGGCTATGAGTATTCCCGCTGGGGGACCTACCACCGCGCGGATCACCTCGGCATCGGCGTGGACCGCTCCAGCCACGGAACCGGCTATGCGCAGCAGTACTACCCGGAGAATGCGGAGCAGTACGAGGATCCGGCGAAGTGCCCGGAGAACCTTCTTCTGTTCTTCCATCACATTCCTTATACCTGGAAGCTTTCTTCCGGACAGAGCCTGATCCAGTACATCTATGACTCGCACTTCGAGGGCTATGAAGAGGCGGAAGGCATGGCAAAGGCGTTCGAAGGACTGAAGGGAAGAATCCCGGAGGATTCCTATGAGAACATCTCCGGACGCTTCCGCCTCCAGCTGGACAACGCGCGGGAATGGCGCGATCAGGTCAATTCCTATTTCTACCGGAAGAGCGGAATCCCGGACGAGAAGGGAAGACCGATCTACTGATCCGGGAAGGCATCACGGCAGATTCGTTTGCGGGAGGCCGCAATCCGCTCTCTCGTGACTTCACATCAATCCGCATTTCCGGGTCAGCCTGCGGGAGCATGCATCCGCACCTGACCGGAAGGGCAATACAGAGAATCATCACAATCCGCGGCATTTGTCAGAAAGGCAGTGCCGCGGATTTTCTGCGGCATATTTTTGCTGTGCATCCGGAGAAAATCTGTCCTTCTGTATATTGGAGCTTTCGCCGATACGAT
>DAIMKA010000097.1:3365-6988 GCA_036721955.1 Lachnospiraceae bacterium
CGCCCTCCGGAATGGAGGAGTGGCAGACTTTTTAAGATACAGCAAGAAATACAATAAAAGAAACAATTATTGCAATATGACGGAAAAATGGATGGTGCTTCGACTATTTTGCATAGCTCAAAAATGAGCACTGTGTACAAAATGCACAATGGATACGCAAAAAATGAAAAATGTTGCGCAAATTCTGAAGAGTAGCCGCAATTTTTGAATGATAAAGTAGGAACATCATGAAACACACTATTACCATTGGAGGAGGGTAAGTCTGATGGCAGCAAAGAACAAGACAAAAGCCAACAAAAAAGATGTATGTCAGCAGGAGAGCCTCGGCAGACATCTCAAGAAGTACTGGCAGCTGTACGTAATGATGCTGATCCCGGTGATCTATTATGTGATCTTCCGGTATGTGCCGATGGTCGGCAACATCATCGCGTTCCGCCGCTATCGCGCAGGAAGCAACATCTTCGGCGATGAATGGAGCGGCCTGAAGTACTTCAAACAGTTCATCAATGACAGCAATTTCTGGAGAGCGTTCCGGAATACCCTGGCACTGAACATCAAGTACCTGGTGATCAGCTTCCCGATCACGATCATTTTCGCGATTCTGCTGAACGAGATCAAGAATGTACATTATAAGAAGCTGGTGCAGACCATTTCCTATCTGCCGCACTTCATTTCCATGGTTATCGTTGCCGGCATGATCCGTGAGCTGGTTTCCACCAGCGGCCCGATCAACAGCCTGATTGTTGCCATGGGCGGCGAGCCGATCCAGTTCATCTCCCTTCCCCAGTGGTTCACGACGATCTTCGTCACCTCCGGCATCTGGCAGGGACTCGGCTGGGGCACCATCCTGTATCTGGCGGCGATGTCCGGAATCAATCCGGAGCTGTATGAGGCGGCAAGCCTTGACGGCGCGAACCGCTTCAAGCAGATCTGGCATGTCACGATTCCCGGAATCCTTCCGACGATCATGACGCTCCTGATCCTGAACATCGGAAGCCTCTGCGGATCCGCTGCATTCGAGAAGGTCTTCCTTCTGTATCAGCCGACTACCTATGAGACGGCCGATATCATTGCAACCTACGTTTACCGTATGGGTCTCGGATCCGGCAACTACAGCTACGCTACCGCGGTCGGCCTGTTCCAGGGTCTCATCAACATTGTGCTCCTGACGGCAGCCAACATCTTCTCCAAGAAGACGACCGGCAGCGGCCTGTACTGATGAAGAGAAAGGAGAGTAAGAAAGATGGCAAAGAAAGTCAAAGATACGCCGGATGCATCCCGCATGATCGTTTCTCCGGGATACCGGGCCTTCACGATTGTCAATGACATTGTGATCGGCATCATCTGCCTTGCAATGCTGTATCCCTTCCTGTACCTGATCGCGCAGTCCTTCTCTTCCACGGAGGCCATTGTCGCAGGCAAGGTCGGAATTGTTCCGGTGGGATTCAGCCTGGATACTTATAAATATGTGCTTTCCAGCGGAGTATTCCTTCCGGACTACCTGAACACCCTGATCTATGCGGTGATCGGTACGGTTTCCGCTCTGGTGCTGTCGAGCCTTCTGGCCTATCCGCTGTCCAAGTCGGAGCTTCGCTGCAACAAGATCATCGGACCGTTCATCATCTTCACGATGTATTTCGCAGGCGGCATGATCCCGAACTACATCCTGATGGTTTCCCTGGGACTCAAGGACACCGTTGCGGCGTTCATCCTTCCCGGCGTGATCTCCACCTATTACGTCATCCTGATGCGGTCCTTCTTCGAATCTGTTCCGAAGGAACTGGAGGAGGCCGGTGAGATCGACGGACTGTCCCGGTTCGGAGCTTTCATTCATGTGGCTCTGCCGATGTCCAAGCCGATCCTTGCAACCATGACCCTGTTCTATCTGGTTCAGTACTGGAACGACTGGTTCGATGCGTTCCTGTATCTGGACACGCAGACCAAGTGGCCGGTTGCCTACTACCTGAGAAACCTGATTTCGACCTCGAGCTCCTCGGCAGAGGATGCCGGTGAGGCAATGACCATCGCGGCGAACATCAAGTCCTGCGCCATGGTTCTGACGGCGGCGCCGATCATCTGCGTCTATCCGTTCATTCAGAAATACTTCGTTGCCGGCATGATGCTGGGCGGCGTCAAGGGTTAAAACGGAACCGGTCCGCGGCATTCTTTCCTGTATAAATGAAAGAATGCCGGGACGGATCCGGCAAAGGAATCGTCTCAAAAGGGGTAATGATTCTGACCTTCCGGGAAAAGAAGAAACGGCGGGCAATTCCGCAGTGGATTCGCTTCCGATGGAATGGATCGGAATATTACATAGGGATGTGACCTGCTTTGCATCCCAAGGCATGAAGGCCGTGATAATGAGCCATGGCCTGAATATTCATACCACAAGGAGGTAACATGAAAAAGAAACTCATTAGTGCAGTAATGGTAGCTGCGATGGCTGCATCTGTACTGGCCGGCTGCGGAAGCAGCTCTTCCAGCTCGGATACGACCGCTGCAGATTCTGCCGCTTCGGAGTCCACCGACGCAGCAGAGGAGGAAGCTACTCCGGATGAGAACGGTGTGTACCAGGCAGACGGCTACACCTACGGAACCAAGTTCTATTCCGAGGAGCCTGTCACCTACACGATGTTCTTCAACGACAACGATGCGTATCCGATCCAGGATTCCTGGAGCCAGGAGGGCGGCGTTTTCTGGGCAATCGAGCAGGCAACCAACGTTCATCTTGATCTTACCGTTGTCAACAACGCAGACTATGCGCAGAAGGTATCTCTTGCCATCAACTCCGGCGAGGCTCCGATGATCATTCCGAAGATCTATGACGAGAAGAGCTATGTAAACGGCGGCGGTGTCGTTCCGGTATCGGACTATGTCAAGTACATGCCCAACTACACCAACTTCTACAATGAGTACAACATGGAAGCGGATGTTAACACTCTGAAGCAGGATGATGGCAAGTATTACCGCCTTCCCGGTCTGAAGGAGACCGCTCTTCAGGACTACACGCTGCTCCTCCGCAAGGACCTGTTCGATGCAGCGGGCTACGATGTCGCTTCTCTCGAGAAGGACTGGACCTGGGATGATTTCGCAGATGTCCTGATCGGCGTCAAGAAGTACATGGTTTCTCAGGGCCTTTGCTCTGACAGCGACTACATCTGGTCCGACAGATGGTGCGGCGCAGACTCCGGTTACGGCACCGGCGGATGCCTTCTGAACCTGATCTCCAGAAGCTATGGCATTTACACTTCCTGGAGCAGCACCGGCGGAACCAACTCTGCAGACCTGTATTTCGATACCGATGCAGATGAATTCAAGCTCTCCGGAACCAGCGATGCTTACAAGCAGTACATGACGGTTGTCAAGAAGCTTGTGGACAACAAGATTCTGGATCCCGAGACCTGGTCTCAGCAGGATTCCACCGCGGACAACAAGTTCTACACCGGCAAGACCGCTCTGATCCTGACCAACCGCGCACAGACCACCGCACAGATTGAGGGTCTGACCTCCCAGCTCGGCGAGGGCAACTTCGAAGTTTACCGCTGCGTTGTTCCGAAGGGAACCACCGACTATCAGGCAGAGAACTCCCGTCTGGAGTGCGGCATCATGGTATCCTCCAAGGC
>DAIMKA010000098.1:0-1241 GCA_036721955.1 Lachnospiraceae bacterium
CCATGAATCCCGGCGAGAAGACTCTGACAGAGGAAGCGTACCAGGAGATGGTTGAAAAGTACCGTGAGGCGCTGACGAAGTAAAGAAGTAAAGCGGCAGTACCGAGGGGTGACAACCACATAGAGTTTGAAAATGAAAGCAGGCCTGCGGACAGCTTTCTGGTGATGTTCACCGGAAGTGTTGCAGACCTGTTTTTTTCTGCGAGAAATTATGAGACGCTGTTCTGCTGCCAGCGGCCGGAAACGGAGTTGGCACGAATCTGGTGAGGAACGAGCGCCCGATTGCAGCAGCACGAGAATTTTTCTAATAAACACTTCCACAAAATATTGTCGAACATATTCGACACAGAGATCGTAATATTGTCGAGTATATTCGACAAAACGATAATAATATTGCCAGGTATACTCGACAATACATGGCTAAAGCTGCCGAACATACCCGGCATCAGAGCAGATCGTCTGGGCAGGAGCATGGAACCTTTCGGATGGTTTTCAGAGTATATTGCTGATTCAATTGCATATAGGAAAACGGCGGGAAGCTCTTCAGGCACCCTTTTCGCCGGAATCCTCCGCCTCTTCAATCACGATCCGGTCGCGCCCTCCGTTCTTGGCCTTGTACAGTGCCGCATCGGAGGCGTTGTAGAGCTGATGAAAGGCCATCACGGAGCGGGCGATGACGGCGCCCATGGAAACGCTGGTCCCGCCTGTGGTTGTTTTCACGACGAGATTTACCTTGTCAAAAATCTGATGTGCCCGTTCCTTCATCACATCTTCGGAGACGGACTTGTTGAAAAAGAGCATGGCGGCAAACTCATCGCCGCCCATCCGACAGGCATAGTCATCCCCACGGAGCGAGGACTGAAGATTCTGCGCAATCAGGATCAGATATTCATCGCCCCGCTGATGGCCGTAGGTATCATTGAACTGTTTGAAGCGGTCCACATCCATCATGATCATCATGACGTTGGAGCCTCCCTCGAGGAGCTTCATCTCGGTGTCATTCTGGAAAGCGGCATGGGTCAGAAGACCGGTCAGAGAATCGGTCCGGTAGGTGCTCTCCCAGCTGTGCAGCCGGATTTCGGCCTGGTTCTCCATGGCATCCGACAGCATTTTCAGGGAATAGGTCTTGGAAACATCGGTAATGACGATGTCAAAATAATCCGTCTGCGTCACGGTATCGTGGCATTCCCTGCCGTAGCAGAATACGTAAATCGTGGTTCCATCCTTGCGAAGAAGGCGGTG
>DAIMKA010000098.1:1275-2820 GCA_036721955.1 Lachnospiraceae bacterium
CATGTTCTGGGAAAGGGCAGAGGCCGTCTTGCTCAGGTAATCCAGGCGGTCTTCCTCCGGAATGAGGTCCGTCTGATTGAGAGACCCATGCTCCGCTTCCTGTCGGGAATAGCCGGTCAGCTCCTCGAAATGATCATCCACCTGCACGATTTTCCAGGACCTGTCGAGAAGGTACCTGCTGTACAGCAGGGGATGAGCGGCAAAGCTTTTGTTCTTTGCGGCCGCAGCCTGCCTTGCGGGCTGACCGGATTCCGGGACGGTGATAGCAGTGCTTTCCGGCTGCAAAGGAGTCTTTCCGGGATCAATGGAGTATTTCTCCGAGAGGAGTCCGATGAAATCCGCCGTGATGGAGGGATCGAACTGGGTTCCGGCGTTTTTCCGCAGCTCTTCGATTGCGGCCGGAATGGACATGGCCTTCCGGTAAGGCCGGTCGTTGGTCATGGCATCATAGGAATCCACGACGGAGATCACCCGCGACAGGAGAGGGATGCTCTCCTTGCTCAGGCCGTCCGGATAGCCCTTTCCGTCCCAGCGCTCGTGGTGATAGCGGATTTCGGGGGCAACCTGTCTGAGGTCCATGTTGCTCATGGCGATTTCATAGCCGGCATCGACATGGGAGCGCATGATTTTCCATTCGCTGTCGGTGAGCTTTCCCGGTTTGTTCAGAATTTCGATGGGAATGCTGATCTTCCCGATGTCGTGCAGGAGACACAAAAGAGCGAGCTTGCTCTGCTGGGTATCGGAGAGGCCGATCCGTTTCCCGAGCTCTGCGCCGATCTTCTGTGTGCGCTGGATGTGGTGCTCCGTGTCCGGATCGCATTCCTCCAGGGCTTTGAGCAGGGAAGAGAGCATATCCGAATGGATGGAGGCGTGGTCCACGAGCTTCTTGTTGCGCATGGCCGCTGCGGCGGACTGGATGACACTCTCCAGGCTCTGGCCCTTGTTCGCGGCGACGCTGACGCCGTACTGGATGCTCTCCTCACAATCCTGTTTGACCCGGGCGGAGAAGCCGGTCATTTCCTCCTCGCCTGTGTGGCTGCAGAGCGCAATCAGGTTGGCATCCGATCCCCGGACAAAATACGTCTCCGGAGGGAAAATCTTCTTTAATAAGAGAGAAAGCTGGCGGATTTTCTCGTCGCCGGTCTCTTTGCCGAGCGTCGTATTGATGACGGACAGGCTGTTCATATCGAACACGGCGATGCCGACGGGAAACGCAAAGTGCTCCCCCGCTTCCCGCGCAAGGGGCAGGAAGTTCTCCCATTTCTGGAATCCGGTCAGGATGTCGGTTTCCACAGAAATATCCGAGAAAACGAACATAAGACCCAGCCGGTCGTCCCGTTCATTCCGCAGGGTTTTGACATCACAGCGGAGCCTCTGAATGCTGTCGTCCGATTCGATGCGGCACTGGATGGAGAAGCTGCCGAGGTCCTCGGAGGGCTGAATGGGAAGCTCATATCTGGTGAGAAATTCCTTCAGCGTGCGGCACTGGCTGAGCTTCTCCCTCCCCAGCAGAATGTCGGCCCGGTTGTTCTGCAGAATCATGTT
>DAIMKA010000098.1:2830-6942 GCA_036721955.1 Lachnospiraceae bacterium
CGTAATCAAACAAGACGACGCCCTGTCCGATGTTCTCGAAGATGCGGGTTTTCAGCTTGTTCAGCATGCCGTGCGTCGCGTAGTCAAAGCAGTTCCAGTACAGCAGGAAGGAGATCAGGCTGTAGCAGCAGATCGAGCAGTCGAGAAGAGCCAGGATGCTGTCTCCAGGGATGTACAGAAAGACGGCATTGATGCCGATGACCGCGATGAGCCCTCCGACGATGAGGAGGTACTGGGAGCGGTATTCGTGAGGCGTGGTGAAGATCTTCCGGATGAGGAGGAACAGGACAATGGCCAGAACCGCATAGGAGAAGACCAGATGGAGCTCGTAGAGAAGCTTCATCTGATAGCTGTAATGAGAGATGATCGTATCCCGGGGGACATAGTCAATCGCGATGTGGCAGAAGGGATTGACTGCCAGAACCGCGAAGTCAAATGCGGCATAGGCAAGACAGGCCCGCGTCAGCAGATGCTCCAGCCTGGAAAAATCACCCTTGGTAAAATAGATGGTGAAGATGAGGAGATTCAGCAGTACGCCGTCGATGCCCATGAAGTAGAGGCTGGACATCACGGAGACAAAACGATAAGAAGTGCTCAGAATCGTGCACAGATAGCTGAGGTCAATGACGGTCGCCCAGATACAGGCACAGCCCAGAAACTGTCCGGTTTTCGTCCTCTTGCGGATGGACTTTACCCCCAGAACGCCGTCCATTACGGCGATGACGATCAGAACCAGAAGATATACAATGACCAGTGCCCCCATTTTTATACCTATTCCCCAATCACTTAATTTTCACAGAATTTCAGCTAATCGCTGATTTCTTAATTTTACACGCTGATATGTGATTTGTGAAAGAATAATCTGCCCGCAGATTAAAAAAACGGGCCGTCACCTGCATGTGACGGTCCGCCCTGCAGCATTCTGACGATGCCGTTCCACTTTGCATTATTCTGACGGTGCCGGTTCACCCTGAAGGATGAAATCCGCGGAAAATGCGGCGGACCGGCTACTTCCAGGTGGCGGTCAGCGTGACGGCAGGAATCCTCGTGCGGTAGAGCGTGGATTTGGCTCCCTCGTTGGTGGTGATGTAGGCATAGGGTCCGATAATCGTGAGATCCTCTGCCTCGTAGGGAATGTCGATGGTCCAGACGCCGAGGTAATCCCCCTCCGTGGTGAAGACATTGATGCGCTGCTTGCTCTTCCAGTCGTAGGCCTTGAAGCCCGCGCTGACGGCGTAAATAAAGGAGCCGTCGGTTGCGATGCCCTGTGAGCTGAAGTTCTGCGCGTAATACTCGTCCACCGGCGTGATCGAGAGCGTCTGCATCTCGTCATTGAGCACACAGAAGGAGTTGCGGCTGTCCTTGTTGCGGCCGATCAGATAAAAATGGTGGTCGGCGTAGGCAATGGCCCAGATGTGGGTGAGCAGGGGAAAATTGTACTCGCGCACCTCGTTCAGGTTCCGGTCGAGTTCCATGACGCCGCTCGGATATCCGGCGCAGGTGCCGCCCTCCGCGATGTACAGATGACCGTTGTTCTCGTTGTAGCAGATGCCGTTGCCGTGGTCGAAGGCGAGATTCCGGACCTTTTTCACGAGCTTCCCGGTGGAGAGATCGTATTTGTTCAGAACGGTCTCGTAGTGGGAGAGATCTCCGTTGTTGTAGGCCTTGTCGTTGATGGAAGCGGCAGTGACGAGATACTGGATGCCGTTCTCCTCGTAAACGCAGGAGCCCTGCGTGCTCTTGAATTTGTAGGCGGTATTCTCCGGCTGCCCCGCGTCCACGGTGATGACGGCCTGGGAGTAGGTGTTGCCGGAGTGAAGGTTCCGGACCTGGTCCATATTGCTGTAGAAGCGGCCGGTGTTGGTATCCACCCAGCGGGAGAAAACATGACCGGGATTGGTGAAAAGATTCCCGAGAAGCCGGGCGGGCTGGTCGTAGATGCCGTAGGAATCGTTCATCTCACCGAGCGCTGCCCCGTTCGGTGCATAGTGGATGATGTACATCTGCGGTTCCCAGAGTGCATAGAGCGTCATGCTGCCGGCATCCTCCGGGAGAACCGCCTGGTCCTCGTATTCACAGCTCGTGCCGGCTGGATTGGTCATCCAACCGCGGAATACATAGCCGTAGCGCGTGAACGTGCAGGCGGGGAGCTTGTCCTTGCCGACCTCGAGAATGGCCGGATCCATGGAGCCGGTTCCGCCGTTGGGATTGAAGGTCACAGTCTCGGAGACCGCATATGCGGTCAGAGTCGCGGAAGGCAGCGAAGAAAAAAGCGTTTCCGGTCTCTCTTCATGATAAGAAGAAATTCCGGAGAGCGGGCAGGAAGAGGCGTCTGCCGCCGAAGAGGGGCGCAGAGAAGGCGCATATAGAAAAATGCCGGCCGCAAGGAGAAAGGCCGGGCAGAAAATATGTCTGTTCATGGTATGTTCGTCTTTGCTTTTTCAGAGGGCGGTTCAGCAGCGGAACCGTTCCATGCTATACTGTAGCTATTCGGCACATCCCGAATTTCCATGCGGGAATCCCAGGTGATGTCGGACAGAGGCACTGACACTCGAAGATCCCTGGTGGTATCTTCTCCTGTTTGAAGTGAATTGCCTCGCAATCAATTTGCGTATCGGAGAAACCGCCTGCACGGATTCTCCTCACGGACTTGACCGCCTGTCGATTTTATTATATCACAAAACGAATGACTGAAACGGTCAATACACTGAAATGCAAAGAAATGCCGAAAGGCAGGATTCCAATGTGAATCGGCCGGCCGGCAGACGATCCGCGCGAAAACCGGCGGACACGGAATCATTACCGATACATCATGAAAGGGCCGCGCAGCTGCAGCGGCGGAAAGGTGAACATGGCAAGAGAATACTGGAAACCATCGAATATGCTGGCCCCGGTTCCCGCGGCAATCATTACATCTGCGGACGGCGAGGGACACACGGATCTGATGACGGCGGCCTGGGTCGGAACGGTCTGCTCCGATCCCGTCATGGTCTCGGTGTCGGTCCGTCCTTCCCGTCTGACCCATGATTACATTGAGAAAACAGGGGAGTTTGTGGTCAATCTGACGACCCGAAAGCTCGCCTTTGCGACGGACTGGGTCGGAGTAAAGAGCGGAAGAGACATGGACAAATGGGAGGCGATGGGGCTGACGAAGTTAAAATCCCGCTGTGTGAGTGTGCCGGGTGTGGAAGAGAGCCCGGTTTGTCTGGAGTGTGTCGTCCGGCAAAAGCTCCCGCTCGGAACGCACGACATGTATGTGGCGGAGGTTCTTTCGACCGATATCGACTCCTCGCTTCTGGATGAGACAGGACGGCTTGACCTGCAGCGGGCGGATCTCATCGCCTACTCGCACGGGGAATATTTTGCCTTGGGAGACAAACTGGGAAAATTCGGGTTTTCTGTGAAAAAGAAGAAATGAGAGAAATGCCGCGGAACGCGGCAGGGAAGGATATGATGAGCAGGCTTTATCTGGAGTGCTATTCGGGAATCAGCGGAGATATGACGGTTGGGGCCCTTCTGGATCTCGGTGCAGACCGCGGGAAGCTGGAGCGTGTTCTGCAGACAGTCCCGGCAAAGGGATTTGAAGTAAAGATTTCGAAGGTCTTAAAGAGCGGGATTGAGGCATGTGACTTCGATGTCGTTCTGGATCATGAGCATGAGAACCATGACCACGATATGGACTATCTGTTCGGGGAGGACGCCGCGGCGGTGGAAGGGCATGCCGGGCATCACCATGGAGAACACGGGGAAGAGCATGGCGTTCACGGAGCAGGCTGCGCAGCACACCTGCACGAGGATGGAAACGGAACGCACGGCGCTCACGGAGCATGCTGTGCGGCGCATCTGCACGGGGAGGCAGCCGGAACACATGACGCCGCCGGGACGGAGACGCACGAAGGCCATGAGCACCATCATCACCATGAGCACCGGTCCCTTGGAGACGTTTTGGAGATTATTGACCGGACGCAGATGACGGACGGCGCAAAGGAACTTGCCGGGCGAATCTTCCGGATTGTCGCAGAGGCGGAGTCGGAGGTTCACGCAAAGCCTCTGGAAGAGGTGCATTTCCATGAGGTCGGAGCGATTGACTCGATTGTGGATATCATTGCCAT
>DAIMKA010000099.1:0-6924 GCA_036721955.1 Lachnospiraceae bacterium
AGAATCCGTTCCATGTCCTCCGGCGTCATCCTGCCGTACCCTGCCTCCAGGAGCGTTCCCGTCAGGATCCTGACCATATTCTGGAGAAACCCGGTTCCGTGATAGTAGATGCGGATGTAGTGTCCCGTCGTCTCCAGACGGATGGAATCCACGAGACGCACGGTGGATTTCTTCATATGGGAATTGCCGCAGAAGCTCCGGAAGTCATGCTCTCCCACAAGGATATCCGCCGCGGCCCGCATTCTCTCCACATCCGGCATTTCCTTCAGCATCCACACATACTTCCTGTCAAAAACCGGCTTGCTCCCGTCCCCGCTGTACCAGAGCGTATAGCGGTAGGTTTTCCCCGTCGCCCTGAAGCGGCTGTGGAAGCGGTCCGCCGCCTGCTTCACTTCATTCACACTGATGTCGTCCGGCAGATACCGGTTCAGATACCTCTGGATCTCGTTCTCCGAAAGGTCTGTATCCAGAAGGACATTGGCCGTCATGGCTCTGGCATGAACCCCGGCATCCGTTCTCCCGGCTCCGATCACCGTCACCGGTTTGTCCGGCTTCTTCCCGGAGGTCGTCTCCAGCATCTGCGTCAGGACAGCCTCGAGCTTCCCCTGAATGGTCATATCCGTATTCGGCTGATGCTCCCATCCGTAGTACCGCGTGCCGTCATAGCTGACGATCATCTTATAATTTTTCATGAAAACCCTTTCTTGACGATTTGTGTTTTCGATCTACACTGAAATTACAGATTACAGGAAAACGGGATTCCGGTGCCGGTGCCCTGTGGGCATTCCATTCACTTCAGAATCCTGCAGACAGTGAACCATCATGACAAAAGGAGCTTCTCAAATGACTGAATCTCATCTCTACACAGCCGGTTCCCCTTCGGACTCCGGGCAGAAAACTCCGCTTGAAATCGAGCGCAAATGGCTGGTCAGCGGTTGGCCCCAGGCATCCGCGAATCTTACGCTTCTCAAGGAAGAGCTCATGCGGCAGGGATACCTCTGCGTGGAGCCGACGGTGCGCATCCGCGAGGAAACCATCCTTGGGGAAACGCCTGCTTATATTCTCTGCTTCAAGAGCCGCGGGAACGGTCTCACCCGCAAGGAAATCGAATTCCCGATTGCGCCGGAGAACTTCCGGCAGCTGGAGGACCTCATCGGCCTTCCCCTCATCCCCAAGCTCCGCAGGACCTATCTTCTCCCGGATGGGCATCGCCTCGAGGTCAACGCCGTGGACGAAGAGGCTCCCACTGCCTTTTTCTACGCGGAGGTGGAGTTCTCCTCCGAGGAAGAAGCCCTGCGCTTCTCTCCTGCCGCTGTCGGGCTGGGCGGGTACCTGCAGAATGACGTCACCCGCACCCCCGGCATGACGATGGGCGCCTACTGGCGCAGAAACCGCCTCGGCCTCGATGCCTGACTTTCGGACCTGACGACTCCCATGGCTCCGTTCTCAGCGCGCCGTCTGCATCCCCGCCGTATGCTCTCCCTCTATATCATCCGTCATCATCCATCTATGCTCTTTTCGCTGTGCCCGTGATTGGCGAGCCACACCAGAACACGCAGCATCCACATGGGAACTCCGGGCGCGAAGGATTTCAGTGCCCGGACCGGCACATCCGCCGTCGTCGAGTAGGACATCCGGAACACCGGATCCTCTTCATTCCACTCGGGGTTCCCGGTCTGCTTCATACAGCCTTTTTTCATCGCTTTTAAGACGCACCGGCAGATCCGGCTGTACGGGGCCATTTCGGAGACCGAACTCTCCATCGAGAAGTTCCCAGGTTCTGCCTCCGTCTCCTCCGGAATCTCACCCTTCATAATGTGGCGCCACTCTCCCATGGAGGGCTGACCCGCGGGCTTTCCGTACCAGCTTCCCGGAAGCCAGGCAGGTGCGGGAACCTTTTCTTCCTCCACGGCAACCTGCTGCACCAGACGGATATCCGCTGACGAGGATCCTACCATCACCGAATAGGTTCCGGTCGGAATCTTCCACCCGTCCTGATAGATGGCAAAATCGCGGCTCGCCAGAAGGAATGTCACCATGGCGCCCTCCCCCGGCTGCAGGAAAACCTTCTCAAACGCACGGAGCTCCTTGAGCGGCCGGTAGGGACCGTCCTGCGGATTGGCGATATAGAGCTGCACCACTTCGCTCCCCGCGCAGGGGCCCGCATTGCGGACCTGAACGGTCACCTGACGGTCACTGATGAGAAGATTCGAATATTCAAACCGCGTGTAGGAAAGGCCGTATCCGAAGGGGAACAGGACCCGCTGTCCTGCCTTCTCATAATACCGGTATCCCACATAGATGCCCTCGCGGTACTGCGCATCCTTCCTGCCATACCTTCCGTAGCACGGGATGTCGATTTCCTCGAGCGGCCATGTCTCCGTGAGCCTCCCGGACGGATTGACCTTTCCGGTCAAAAGATTGGCGATGGCGGCTCCGCCAGCCTGTCCGCACAGCCCCGTATACAGGACGGCCCTGACATCGGCAAGCCACGGGAGCTTCATCGGGCTTCCGCCCATCAGAACCACGATCACGTTCGGATTCCCGGCAAGGGCCGCCTTGACCATGCGATTGTGCCCGACCGGGATGGAAAGGTCCTTCCGATCGAATCCTTCGGACTCATACCGGTCCGTCAGACCGACGAAAACAACCGCCTTCTTCGCCCTGGCCGCCGCGCGGGTGACCTCCTCCAGGCTCTCTTCCGTTACATTTCCTTCTTCATCGCATCCTTCCACATAGGCGGCATCCGGGATGCTCTCCCGCACCTGCACGAGCCTCGTCGGATTGATGTGGGAGCTGCCGCCGCCCTGATAGCGCATGTATGCCGCCATCCGGCCGATGAGGACCACTTCCCTGGTATTGTCCAGAGGAAGGATGTTCCCCTCATTTTTCAGGAGGACTGCCCCCTCCTCCGCGATTCTCTGGGCCGTCATCTGGTGAGCGGTCCGGTCGTAGGAGTAATCCTTGCTCTTCTCCAGCGCCTCCGCGCGGCGCAGAACCAGCGACAAGAGGCGTTTCACCGATGTGTTCACGCACTCAATGTCAAGCGTTCCGTCCTTCACCGCCCGCGCGGCTTCCTTCTCACCGAGTGCGGACCCGCCCGGCATTGCAAGGTCACAGCCCGCGCGGAACGCCTCCGTCCGGTTGTTCAGTGCGCCCCAGTCGGTAATGACCGCGCCCTTGAAGCCCCAGTCCTTCCTGAGAATATCCGTCAGGAGTTTTTTATTGTCACTGCAGAAGGTCCCGTTGATCTTGTTGTACGCGCACATCACCGTGGCGGGCTGTGCCTTTTTCACAACCTTCTCAAAGGCCCGCAGATAGATCTCGCGAAGCGTTCTCTCGTCCACCTGGGAATCCGACTGAAGCCTCCGGTACTCCTGCGAATTGCAGGCAAAATGCTTCAGGCTCACGCCGATCCCGGTTTCATTCTGCATTCCGGCAACGAAGGACGCCCCGAGCTCACCCGCCACATAAGGGTCCTCCGAGTAATATTCAAAATTTCTCCCGCACAGGGGACTCCGCTTTATATTGACGCCGGGTCCGAGGACCATCGCCACCCTCGCTTCCCTGGCTTCCTCGCCGATGGCGCGGCCCTCCTCATACAGGAGCTTGCGGTTCCAGGTCTGGGCTGCGGTCACTGCCGTAGGAAAGCAGGTGGCCTCCTCGGAGCTCTCGTTTCCCAGGGCATCCGCCTTCCCGGTCTGCTTGCGCAGGCCGTTCGGCCCGTCCGTCATCATGATCTCCGGAATTTCATACTGCGTCCAGCCCTTGGTATGCCAGAAGTCCTTCCCGCTGCAGAAGGCAATCTTCTCCTCATTCGTCATTTTCGCGGCAATTTCATCTACTTTTCTGCTCAGTTCTTCTTCCGTCATTATTCTCTCCAAATCCGGCTCTGCTGTCTGTACACCGGAGAAATTCCCTCCGCACTGCGCAAAGGCCCCGTCTTCTTTCCCTGATCTGTCATTATCTCACCTTTTTGACTTTCCCGACAGGGTGAATCCGCGCCGAACCGGGAAAACCTCCCGCCTCCTCTGCCTTATGTCCGACGGTATCCGCTGCTCCGGAAAGAGGGAGCAGCCACACGCCGGGTGCCCCCATAGAACAAGGCACCGCACGCTTTCACGTACAGTGCCTTGCCGGTATTCTCTCTTCTGATTCTCTCTTTTCTGCGAAAACGTTTCCGCTCCCGGGCCTGCCTGTAAAGCCCGCCTTCACGGTTCATTTCTTCCCTGTCGCGATGCAGCGTACCTTTTCTGCCCGCTGAGCCTTTTCCCGCTTTTACTGCTGCGAAGCCTCGTAATCGCGGATTGCCTTCATGGTGATGTCGTACTGCTTCTCCACCGGAGGCATCAGCTCATCCGAGCCCTGGAGGCTCCCGCCCCGCAGTGCTTCTGTCAGGTCATAAACCGGCTGGAACAGATTGTCGAACCCGAGGTTCTGACACACACCCTTCAGGGTATGCGCCGCGCGGAACGCCGTCTGGGCATCCTTCTCTTCCAGGGCCTTCTTCAGCGTGCGGAAGGTGTCGTCTTCCGGAAATTTCAGCAGCAGTCTGCCGATCAGCGCCTCGCTGGGCAGGCGGCGCAGCACAGCCTCATAATCCGCGCCCATTCTCTCGTATACTTCCCGAATTGTCATCTGTTTTAACCTCGTTTCCTGTCTCTTCATTCTTGCAGCCGGCTCCACTCAGGTCCTCCTGGGGGGGGGTAGAAGTCAGCGTATTTAACTCCATCTGTATCTTGTCCTGCACGTCCAGAAGGCAGTTGATCAGCATCGGATTGAATGCGCCGCATTCTCCGCGCAGAATCATCTGAATCGCTTCCTCGTGCGGAATTGCCTTTTTATAGACGCGCTCGCTCGTCAGGGCGTCGTACACATCCGCCAGCGACACCACCTGTGCCGCAAACGGAATCTCTTCTCCGACCAGCCCGTCAGGATATCCCTTTCCGTCATACCGCTCATGATGCCAGCGGCAGATCTGATAGGCGGTCTGCACCAGCGGTTCATCCTTATACTGCACCAGCTCTTCCAGCATCCTCGCACCGATCATGGTGTGCGTCTTCATGATCTCGAATTCTTCTTTGGTCAGGCGTCCCGGCTTGTTCAGAATGGCATCGTCAATGGCAATTTTACCGATGTCATGCAGTGCGGACGCCGTTGCGATCAGGGACCGCTCCGAGCGCGACAGATGATAGTGGTCCGTCTTCTGCACCACGCGGTCCAGAAGAATTTCCGTCAGAATCTGGATATGCTGCACATGAAGTCCGCTCTCGCCGTTCCTGAGCTCCACAACCTGGCTCAGGATATTGATCATCATGCGGTTGTTCTTCTCCCGCTCATAGAACTGCTGGGAAACCAGTGCGCTGAGCCTTCGCTGCTTCGCGTACAGCCGGATCGTATTCGAAACTCTCTGATAGACCACCCGGGCATCGAACGGGCGGCTGATATAATCCGAGGCGCCGAGCTCGTAGGAACGGCGCACGATGACATTGGAGTCCTCACTGGAAATCATGATGACCGGAATGCTCTCCAGCCAGTTCTGCCGCGACATATCGGAGAGCACTTCCAGTCCGTTCATTCCCGGCATGACGATATCGAGCAGAATCAGTGAAATTTCTGTTCCGTTCTTCTCCAGAAGGCGCAGGCACTCCTCGCCGCTCTCTGCCTCCAGGATCCGATAATCCTCCCGGAGCATCTCGCTCAGAATCAGGCGGTTCATCTCCGAGTCGTCCACGATCATGATCAGAGGCTTCTCCTGCTCTGCCGCAGGCTCTTCCTCTTCCTCTCCGTCATGATCCGTCACGACGAAGTTCTTCTTCATCTTCGCCTGGTACATCAGCTTATCCGCTTCACGGACCGCCTTCTCCACCGTCATTCCCGCAGACAGAACGCCGCCGATACTCGCCGACATATGAAGCTTCTGGTAGCCCGGAATCACGGCGCCGTGAATCTTGCTGTTGATCAGGCGGAGCTTCCTCGTAAAATCATCGCCCGCAATATCCGGCAGGATCAGGAGCAGCTCATCCCCGCCGTAGCGCACCAGGTAATCCGTATCCCGGATGCAGCGCTGAATGGTTGCGACCGCCGTCTCCAGCACCACATCTCCCGCGTGATGCCCGAACGTATCGTTGTACAGCTTGAAGTCATCCAGATCGATGACCGCCACGCCCGCCGTCATGTACTGACGCCGGAGATGGTCCTCGTAATAGCGGCGGTTATAAGCGCCTGTCAGGGCGTCGTGATACAGCTTCTCGCCTTCCTCCGCAATGACCTTCTCCTCCGTCTCCAGAGGCTGAATGATCTCCATGACGCAGGGTCTGCCGTCCACTTCCAGATAACGGGCCGTCGCCTGATAAATGTGCGCGCCGACGTATTCCAGCTTGGACTTGCGGCCCTTGCTGCGCAGAACCTCCCGGCCGATGCAGTTCCTGCAGGGTTTCTCGTCCTTCCAGGGCGCATAGCACGGCTTCTCCTGAAGCGTTTTCTCATCCAGGAGCCGTACGATGGGGAACATCCTGCGAAGGCATTCGATCTCCTCCCGGACCTGTTCCCCGGTCATCTGTATCACGTGCTCTTTCCCCTGCACCATATCCGGCATATTCGGTTACCCCTGATCCTTCCGGGAACTCTTCCCTCGTATAAGGCTCATGTAAGCGTTTGTTTTTATATGAAATTATAAAAACACGTTTATGTTAACAAAACTGTGCTTCAAAATCAACAAGAGCTCAGATGCATCAAAATTATTTCTTTAATATGATGTCTCTGTTCCGTGCTCTCCCTGTTTCGGAAAACTCCCAAAACACCGCCCGGTCGGAGGCCTGCCCCGCCCGATGCGCCGGTTTTAAACCCAAAAAGGCCGCCGCATCCTTTCGGACCGGCAGCCTCCCAATGTCAGTTTTCTTCCGGCTGTCCTCCACTCATCCC
>DAIMKA010000100.1:0-6919 GCA_036721955.1 Lachnospiraceae bacterium
GTCATAGTGGTTTTTCCTTTCTGCCGCGCATTTTGCGGCACACGCTGCGCTTTTTCATTCGTTCAGAAAGGTGAGTTCCTCAGCGAGGTATAACCATGAAAAAGCCCTGTCTCCTTCTCTTCCAAGGACACAGGGCAGTACATTCACAGATTAAACCGAAGGATCCGTTTCCCGGATGCCTTCTCTCATCTTGCCTGATCATTCTTCTTTCATCCAGACTGTACTGTTGGTTTCGGACTCTCACCGAATCAGCCTGCACCGTCAGATTCCGACGCTGCGGGGTCGCGGACTGTACCGCCAGTAGGGAATTGCACCCTGCCCTGAAAAACACTCAGCAATTATGAAGTTGTCTGTCCGGTGTGAGGAATCCTCCGGATCCCGGATTCACCGGATCAGTGTTACCGTTGCAACAAAGCCAGTATATCAGCCGTCCGCTGCTCTGTAAAGATGCAATCCCGTTTTCCGGTCCGGCACGCTTCACCGGATGCGGCGCAGGGCTTTCTCAGCCGACCACGCGGAGATTGAACTCATTGACGGCTCTTCGCTCTTCATCCGCCGTATCCACCTTGGCGATGCAGGCTCCCAGTGCACGGAGCTTCTCCGGGAATCTCTCATATCCGCGCTCGATGTACTGAATGTCATAGATCTCCGAGTATCCGTTGGCAGCAAGGGCCGCCGCCACGAGCGCTGCTCCGGCGCGAAGATCCGGTGCATTCAGATTCGCGCCATTATACGAAGCCACACCGTCAATGATTGCGGTATTGCCTTCCACCCGGATGGACGCTCCCATCTTGGTCAGTTCATCTACATATTTGAACCGGTTCTCGAAAATACTCTCCGTCACGATGCTCGTTCCGTTGGACAGGCCCAGAAGAACACTGATCTGCGGCTGCATATCCGTCGGATATCCCGGATACGGAAGCGTCTTCACGTTCGTATGTTCCAGCCTCTTCTTCGCCACGACGCGGACGGAGTCATCGGACTCGATGATCTCGCAGCCGATCTCAATCAGCTTCGCCGTCAGCGACTCCAGATGCTTCGGGATGACGTTGGTGATGGTGACGTCTCCATGCGTCGCTGCCGCCGCATACATATAGGTTCCGGCTTCAATCTGATCCGGAATGATGGAATAGGTCGTCTTATGAAGCTTCTCCACTCCCTTGATGCGGATCACATCCGTACCGGCGCCCTTGATTCTGGCTCCCATGCTGTTCAGGAAGTTGGCAAGATCCACGACATGCGGCTCCTTCGCCGCATTCTCAATGATGGTGTTCCCCTTCGCAAGGGCCGCCGCCATGATGACATTGATCGTTGCCCCCACGGAAACCACATCCATGTAAATGTGGCTTCCGACCAGTTCGTCCGCCTTCGCAACCACCATGCCCGGTGACGCCACGCGGACATCTGCTCCCAGCGCACGGAAGCCCTTGATGTGCTGGTCAATCGGACGAAGCCCGATATTGCAGCCGCCGGGAAGAGCCACCTCTGCTTTTTTGTATTTGCCGAGAAGTGCACCGATCAGATAATAGGATCCGCGGATCTTCCGCACCGCCTCAGTGTCCACCGGCTCATCCTTGATGAACGCGCCGTTGATGATATAGGTATGGGCTTCCGGATGTTCCACCACGCCGCCGATCTCCGCAATGGCACCGATAATGGCGCGAATGTCCGATACATCCGGGATATTTTCAATTGTAACAGGCTCATCTGCCATGATAGAGGCAGCAATGATCGCCAGCGCGGCATTCTTCGCGCCTCCGATCTCCACCTCTCCGCAGAGAGGATTTCCGCCTTTCACAACGTAATGCAGCATGCACTGTTCTCCTAAATTTGCTCAGAATGATCTCATGCGCATAAATACGCATAATGCCGTACTAGGATACTCCCCATCCGGTTTTCCGTCAAGCAAGCGCTTTCTGAAGACCATTTCCCGCCGGAGAATTCCCGCAAAAATGCGGGTTCCGGCAATTTTCATCAGTTCAGATAATTCAGCGGGTTCACTGCCGTTCCGTTCACGCGGATCTCAAAGTGCAGATGAGGCCCCGTGCTGTTGCCGGTATTGCCCGACCGCGCAATGACATCGCCCTGCGACACGCTCTGACCGACCCGGACCAGCACCTTCGAGAGATGTCCGTATCGTGAGGACACACCGTTTCCGTGGTCAATGTAGACCACATATCCGTATCCGGACTGCCAGCCTGCGGCTGTTACCTTGCCGCCGCTCGTTGCCATGACAGAGGTTCCGGTTGCGACCGCAATATCCAGTCCCTTATGATTCGTGCTCGCGCCCGCCTTCGGCGCCCTGCGCCCTCCGAAGCCCGAGGAAACCCGTCCGTAAACCGGCCAGATGTAGGTCGGCGGGTTCTTGGTCCCGACCTCAATGATCTCCGGCACGGCATCCACCGTGGTCTCCTGCTTCACAATCTCACGGCTCTGCACAGCATCGTCCCGGTAATTCACCAGGGCAATGACACGCCGGTGTCCCGGGCTTCCCTTCTGAATCACCTCGGACTTGCTGGTGTACCAGTCGCTGTTTTCCTTGTAAATCGTGTCCGCGCTGTAATCTTCTTCGTAATATTCCTGATTGGTGTACAGAACGGTCAGCTTCGGCTCTGCCACGGTGACGCTCAGGACATCCCCCGGCCGGATCACCGCATCCTCTCCCGAGAGCCCGTTGATCGATATCAGCTCCTGCGTCGTCAGGCCATAGCGCGACGCAATCCCGGAAAGCGTGTCACCGCCCGCGACCTCATAGGTTGCATCCTTGGCCACATCGCCGGTCACATCCGCTTCCGCATCCTCGAGTGACGCGATCAGATTGGACGGAAGATACGTCTCCGAAATTTCAATCTTCTCCCCGAAGTCAATCTTCTGCAGTCCCAGAACATAGTCCTCGAAGTCCTTGCCGACCGCCGGCTTCACGTCCTCGAACAGTCTGGAAAAGGCCTGTTCAATTCCTGCGGAGGGAAGCTGGTTCTGCTTCTCTTCCTTCTTCTCCTGCTCGCTGGTTGTCAGGACCTCATACGTCAGTGCGTTCACCTCACGGTCGGTATCTGTCACAATACTGACAATGTAGTCCCGCTCCGGATCATACTGCTCCAGAACATTATTCAAAAGAGCCTTTATGTCATCCACCGAGGCCATATTGAAAATATATTCCCCGATTTTCACCGTGTAGCAGTGCTGAAGTGTCAGAAGCTCGTGTCTGGAAAGGACCGCCTTCATCTGATCCACGATATCGCTGTCGCTGTCTGTCCGGCCCCAGTAAACCTCTTCCCCGGTGATTTCAAGATCAGCATCGATAAAAAGGGGATCCCCGCTCGTCTGGGCAATCTCCCGGCGCGCCCTGCGGAAGCACTCTCTTGCCTCTTCCTCCGATCCGGTAACGCCGACCTCCTCTCCGTTCAGTGAAACGGTGAACATATTGGCCGTCCCGGTTCCGAACGGAACATAGTTCGGGAACAGAAGAAGACCGATGAGCAGGACAAACGCGCAGACGGTCAGGAACCAGAATTCAGTTTTCTTGCCATTGTGATGAATCATTTACCGCATCAACCGAAGAACATTGAAAGAACACCGAAGGCATGCAGAGCCTCCAGCACCACACCGGCCAGAACCGCTGCAAGCGTTACAATCTGAACGCCGTTTACCGGAGCCTTGGCAGGCTTCTCCTCTTCGTCCATCTTCTCTTTCAGTTCGTCGGTCTGCTTCTTTAAAAGCTGCTCCACAGCAGCCTGTACATTGCGGTATACGCGCACGTTTTCCTTGTGGGAAAAATCATCCGACTGCTGCAGAAGATCTGCAATTTTCTGCTCGGATGCCCCGATGGATTCTGTGAGCTTCGTCTCCAGATTCTTCGAGGATTCCTCCATGCCCTTGCGGGATTCTTCCTGCATCTTGCCAAAATCCACATCGCGGAGCGCCGTACTGTTCTCGGAAAGTGCCTGAGCGGATGCCTTCATGACGTCCTGCACACCCTTGGTCGTTTCAATGCTCATCTTGCGCATCTCATCCATCAGGACGCGATTCTTCTCGTAGAGATCCTTCAGCTCTTCAATCTGCTTCTGATAGGCCAGCACCGTTTCCTTCAACGCATCCACCTCAATGGCCTGCGCCTCTTCATTCGCCCGGATCATATCGTCCGCGGCAGCCTCGGCGATCCCGGTTCCCCGGGAAATCTTCCTCTCCAGATCCTCGATGGAATGTTCTTCTTCCTGCACTTCCTGCATAAACTGATCGCTCATTGCAAACCCTCTTCTATTACATCCGAAGGAAGATCCCGGACGGCATCTTTCCTTCCCGCTGTCAATTTCTCACAGATCCGGTCAGGATCCGTGCGGCCTGTCTGCCGCCCCGATTCGTACATCCTCCGCCCGCAGAGGCCCTGTCCTGAAAGCGGCATCCGCACAGCGGAAAATCAGAAATATGATACCATCATCGTTTTCATTTTACAACGAACACGAAGCCTCCTGTTTTCTGTCATTTTGTCTTGCTTTCTTTTTGGCTCCTCTTTGCATTTGTGTAAAATATACATATGTTCAAGCCTTGTTCATATTTTGTTCATACTTATCTGCTATATTTAAACCATCGAATCGATCAACAGTTTGATAATTTTTTCATAATAAGCCCGGGCATCGAAAGGTGTCCGGGCACTCCTCTTTTTCAGGGGATCTGCTCCCGCTTTCGTCCGCCTTTCTTACTTCAAAAAAGGGGATGGACAGCGGAGTTTTTCTCCTCTGCCACATCCCCGTCAATGTCTGACTGTATTCTGTGCTCTGCTTTCCGCACTTTTTCTGTTTAATGCTTCTCCTGCGCCTCTTCCTCAATCTTGAATTCCTGAATCTCGTTGTTCAGTGAGAGCATTTTCTCATCCAGATTCGAGACCATCCGGGCACATTCGAGCAGCTCATCCGCAATTCCGGCCGGCACGTCCCCCGTAAATTTATACTGGATTTTATGCTCCAGGCTCGCCCAGAAATCCATTGCGATCGTCCGGATCTGGATTTCCACCTTGGTGTCCACGATCCGGTCCGACAGATATACCGGAACCGTCACAATCATATGATAGCTCTTGTATCCGCTCGGCTTGGGATTCGCCAGATAGTCCTTGATGGCCAGCACGCGAATGTCGCTCTGATTGCTGATCATATCCGCGATCTTATAAATATCCGACGTGAAATCGCAGATGACGCGCACACCGGCGATGTCATTGCAGTATTTCACCATGTTCTCCAGCGTCGACGGGTAGCCGTGGCGCTTGAGCTTGTTGACAATGCTCTCCGGCGTTTTCAGCCGGGCCTTGATATGTTCAATGGGGTTATAGTTGTGCACATGCTGAAACTCATCGTTCAGAATGTTCAGCTTCGTCTGGATCTGCCGGAGTGCTCCGTTGTAGATCAGCATGACCTCTTCGTAGCTGTCCGCACCTTCCCCTTCTACACGTAAATCCATTGTTACCTTTCTGTGCCGCGTTTTTTGCGGCACCCCGAGGAGAATTTCGCCTTGCTCCAAGCAGGAGAAATTGCCATCAGGCAATTTCGAGTGCCCGAGGAGAAATCCGCGCACGCGGTTTCTCCGATGGGGGCGCAGGTTCACTGCGCCAAGCAGGAGGAAACGGCATCGGCCGTTTCCGAGTGCGTCATTCCACCGTTACCGACTTCGCCAGATTTCTCGGCTTATCCACATCCAGTCCCTTGGACACACTGACATAATAGGCCAGGAGCTGCAGCGGGATGATTGCGACGCTCGTTGCGAAATGCGGATCGGTCTTCGGGATGTAAACCGTGAAATCCGCGGTGTCCTCGATGGCATAATTTCCGTAAGTGGTCAGGCCCATCAGATAACCGCCGCGGCTCTTGACCTCCACCATGTTACTGACGGTCTTCTCGAACAGGTCCGGCTGCGTCAGAACGCCCACCACAAGCGTTCCGTTCTCAATCAGAGAAATCGTGCCATGCTTCAGCTCACCCGCCGCATAGGCCTCCGAATGAATGTAGCTGATCTCCTTGAGTTTCAGAGAACCTTCCAGTGAAATGGCATAATCAATGCCCCTTCCGATGAAGAAGATGTCCTTCGCATTGCTGCGCTTTGCCGCAAACCACTGGATTCTCTCCTTGTCCTCCAGTGCGCGTTCGATCTTGTCCGGAAGCTCGCGAATCTCCGCAATCAGGGAAGCCTCTTTCTCTTCATCAATCGTTCCTCTTGCCGCCGCCATTCTGATCGCGAGCACATACCCTGCAATCAGCTGTGTGCTGTATGCCTTGGTCGTCGCAACCGCAATCTCCGGTCCTGCAAGCGTATACAGGACATGATCCGCCTCTCTTGCAATGGAGGATCCGACCACGTTGACAATGGCAAGGGTCTTCATCCCGTTTTCCTTCGCAAGACGGAGGGCCGCAAGAGAGTCCGCGGTCTCTCCGGACTGGCTGATGATGATCGCAAGGCTGTCCGGTGCAATGATCGGATTCCGGTAACGGAACTCAGATGCCAGCTCAACGCGCACCTGGACCCTTGCAAGGTCCTCGATGACATACTGAATGGCAACGCCGACGTGGTAGGCGGATCCGCAGCCGATGATATAGACCTGGTTCAGGTTCTTCAAAAGCTCATCCGTCACGCCGATCTTCTCCAGATCAATCTTCCCGTTTTCATCAATCATGGAGTTGATGGTGTCCTTGACGGCGCGGGGCTGCTCATGGATTTCCTTCAGCATGAAGTGCGGATAACCGCCCTTCTCCGCAGCCTCTGCATCCATTTCCACGTGCGAGGGTTCCTTCTCGATCTCTTCCTGGTCGATATTGTAGAAAGAGATTTTGTCGGCCTCCAGCACACCCACTTCCATGTTGTCGATGTAGTAGACGGTCCTTGTATATTTCAGGATGGCAGGAACATCGGAGGCCAGGAAGGATTCTCCCTTTCC
>DAIMKA010000101.1:0-4567 GCA_036721955.1 Lachnospiraceae bacterium
TGAACATACTTTTCTGGATTTTCTTTCTCATGCTCTCCGGCCTTCCCGGTTCAGACACCGGCTTTTCTCTCACCGGGCAGCCCTGCGCTGCGCACAGCCCTGCCGGATTTGTTCTCCTGTTCTTTCATATCATCCATGCTGTCAGACAAATGTTATATACGTGAATCCGGCAGCCGACTCGATGCTGATAAATTCATCGGGTCATCTGCTTCGGCGTTCTACGCACGGATCCGGTAGCCGACTCCGCGGACGGTCTCAATTCTCTCGCCCGCCTTCCCGAGTTTCTGCCGGAGTGTCCGGATATGAACATCCACGGTTCTGGTTTCCCCGTCAAAATCATATCCCCACACATCTTCGAGAAGCTGGTCTCTTGTCAGAACCACCTCGGAATTGACCAGGAGCTTTTTCAGAAGCTCGTACTCCTTGAGTGTCAGCGCGACCGGTTCTCCCGCTACGGTTACCTGATGCTTTCTGGTGTCCATGGCAATTTCTCCCAGCGCCAGAATCTCATCGTCTCCTTCATCGCTTCCGGATCCGCTCCTGCGAAGAACCGCCTTGATCCGGCTGACCAGCTCCATCATGCCGAAGGGCTTGGTCACATAGTCATCCGCGCCGAGATCCAGAGCCTTGACCTTATCGAATTCCGCCCCCTTGGCAGTCACCATGATGACCGGGATTCCTTCCGTCTCTGAATTCGAGCGGATGCTCTTCAGAAGGGCGATGCCGTCCTCGCCGGGCAGCATGACATCCATCAGAACGAGCTCGGGCCGTTCCTTCTTCAGCGCCTCGCGAAAGCTCCGGCCGTCCTCAAAGCCCTGCGCCTTGAAGCCGGTGTTCTCCAATGTGTATACAATCAGGTCTCTGATGTTCTCATCATCTTCTACGCAAAAAATCATCTGCCTGTTACTCCGTAATCTTCTTCGTATCCAGCTTCGCCTCATGAACACCGGTGATGGAGAACGAAACCCACTCCGCAATGTTCGTCGCGTGGTCGCCGATCCGCTCCAGGTACTTCGCGATCATAATCAGATCGATGGCCTTGTGTGCCGCCTGTCCCTGATTCTCGCCGATGTAGTCAATCAGCTGGTTTTTGACGGAATCAAACATCATATCCACAACATCGTCACGCGCCTCCACGTGACCGGCCAGCTCCAGATTCTTGTCCACAAAGGCCTTGATGCTGTCTTCCACCATGTGCGTCACTTCTACGCTCATCTCGACGATCTTCGGAAAATCCGTCGTCTCCGACATCCGGGCACTGACCACAATTTCGGCGATGTCCGACGCCTGATCACCGATTCGTTCCATATCCGTGATCATCTTCAGGGCGGACGAAATCTGCCGCAGATCTCTTGCCACCGGCTGCTGCTGCAGAAGAAGCGTCAGACACAGGCGCTCAATATCGCGCTCCGCCTGATCAATTTCCGCATCGGCCAGCATGACATCATGCGCCATCTGTATATTACCATCCTGCAGGGCTTTTGTCGCATTTTCAATCGCAATTCCGCACAGATCTCCCATATGAATCAGCATTCTGTTCAGCTGCAGAAGCTGCGCGTCAAACCGGTTTCTCACGTTCATTCCTCCTCAGTTTCTTTCTCTGTCTCTGTGTATTTGTTCCGCCTTTTTTGCCGAATGTGGCAGCCGGTGCGTTGGCACCGATGCTGCGGAGCTTTCCTTTTCCGTTCGGTTTCCCACAGTCACGCGCCGGGATCCTGTTCTCCCCGGCGTGTGACAGACCGGGTTTCCGGATTCCGATCAGCCAAAGCGTCCCGTGATGTAATCCTCGGTTCTCTTGTCCGCCGGGATCGAGAACAGCTTCTGCGTGCGGTTGTACTCAATCAGTTCTCCCAGAAGGAAGAACGCAGTGTTGTCCGAAATGCGGCTTGCCTGCTGCATATTGTGCGTGACAATGACAATGGTGTATCTGCTCTTGAGTTCAATCGCAAGGTCCTCGATCTTGGAGGTGGAAATCGGGTCCAGCGCAGAGGTCGGCTCATCCATCAGAATCACTTCCGGCTCCACTGCAAGAGTTCTCGCGATGCACAGTCTCTGCTGCTGGCCGCCGGAGAGACCGAGCGCACTCTTGTGAAGGCGGTCCTTGAGTTCATCCCAGATTGCCGCCTGACGAAGACTCCGTTCCACGATCTCGTCCAGTTCCGATTTTTTCCGGATTCCGTTGATCCGCGGTCCGTATGCCACATTCTCATAGACGCTCTTCGGAAAGGGATTCGGCTGCTGGAATACCATACCGACACGCTTTCGGAGCTCAATGGCATCCATCTCCTTGTAGATGTCCACGCCGTCCAGTTTCACTTCCCCTTCAATGCGGACGCCCTCTTCCAGATCATTCATCCGGTTCAGAGTCTTCAGGAACGTGGATTTTCCGCAGCCGGACGGTCCGATTAACGCTGTGATCTCGTTGGCGCGGATGTTCATGGAGATCTTGTGAAGTGCCTGATACTGTCCGTAATACAGATCCAGGTCTTTGATTTCGAGCTTGTACTGTTCTTCCATTTCGTTCACCTTTTATTATGCCTTTGCACCGGACTGCTTCTCATTGATTCTTCTCGTCATGATTCTCGCGATCATCGAGAAAACAAGAACCAGAACAACCAGTACCATGGCGGAGAAATTCGCAATTTCCTCCGACTGCGGATTCAGCGCGCCCTCCGTCCGCATCACCCAGATGTGAAGCGCCAGTGTTTCACCCGGCCGGAACGGATTCAGCGGGCACGTTTTGGAGGTCAGATTCCAGTTGCTCCAGTTCAGCCTCGTGCTCTGCCCCGCCGTATACAGAAGAGCCGCCGCTTCACCAAAGCCACGCCCGGCCGCGAGAATAATACCCGTGATGATGCGCGGCAGGCAGGCGGGGAGCAGCACCTTCACAATGCTGACCCAGTGCGTCGCACCGAGGGCCATGGAGCCGGCCTTATAGCTCTTGGGAAGACTCCGCATCGCATCCTCTGTCGTCGTTGCAATGGAAGGAAGGCTCAGAATGGAAACCGCGAGAGCTCCTGCCATCAGATTCCACTTCGCTCCCGTCATCAGAATGAAAACAAGGTAGCCGAACAGACCGACAACGATGGACGGCAGCGAGGAGAGGGATTCAATGCAGATCCGGATGAAGTGTGTCGCCTTCGTGTCTCCCGCGTACTCCGCCATGTAAATTCCGGCGAGAACTCCGATCGGTACGCTGATGAGAAGAGAGAGTACGACCAGGTACACCGTATTAAACAGCTGGTTTCCGATTCCGCCGGAATCCGCCGCAAGAATCCCCGGATAATAGCTCAGGATTCCTTTGATGATAATGTAGCCCGCGAGGACCAGAATCAGCAGCAAAAACGATCCGCCCACTGCGCAGAACACTCCGGTCATCACATGATCGGCCCGCTCCGCACTGCGGATGCGGTGTTTCATTTTCTCATTCATATCACACGATTCCTTTTCTGATAACGGTTCAGCACCTGCCGTTTTCCATGCGAATCGACTGCCTGCAGGTTGATTCGCACCTGTAATTTTGTATCCGTTTCTTCTGTTTCAGGCCTTTTCCTTCTTACCCGCTGCATCAATGCGGTGAATCAGGAAAATAAACAGCATGGAAATCAGAAGCAGCAGCAGTGCCATGGACCACAGCGCCATATTCTGTTCTCCGCCGCTCGCCGAGTTGCCCATATCCGCCGCGATTGCAGCCGTCAGGTTATTGGTCGGCGAAAGAAGATTCTTGGGGAACGCCCGCGTTTTGCCGATCACCATGGCAACCGCCAGTGCTTCGCCGAAGGCTCTTGCAAGCCCCAGGATGATTCCGGTCAGGATTCCGGATTTTGCCGCCGGAAGAACGATTCTGTAGATCACCTGCCATCTGGTGGAGCCGAGTCCATACGCCGCCTTCCGGTAATACTGCGGAATGCTCCGGATGGAATCTGCGGCTACCGTCGTGATGGTTGGAAAGATCATGACCGCGAGTACGATGCTCGCCGCCAGCACCGAGTAGCCTCCCATCCTCGCATGAAAGGTATCACGGATAAACGGAACCAGCACGGTCAGGCCGATCCATCCGTAAACGACGGAAGGAATTCCGACGAACATCTCGATTGCCGGCTGGAAAATCTTCGTTCCGAGCTTCGGCGCAATTTCCGTCATGAACACGGCCGCACCGATCGCAAACGGCGTCACCATCAGAAGAGCCAGTCCGCAGGTCATCAGGGAGCCTGCGATATAAATCGCGCAGCCGACCTTTCCGCCGCCCTCTGTTGCGGAATCCATCGGAGCCCATTCACTGGAAAACAGGAATTCCAGAACCGAATGGTGATATTTGGTGAAGGTTCCGGTTCCCTGAACGATCAGGAAAATACCGATGGCCAGGGTCAGCGCGATAATAAAGAAGCCCGCAGCGGTAACAATGCCCCGTCCCAGGTATTCTTTCCGGAAGCGATCCATGCCGCTCGTTCTCGTCTTCTTTACGATCCGTTCCTCTGTTTTGCTGCATTCCGTACCGGCTGTAAGATTTGTAACCGCTTCGCTCATGTCTATACCTCGCTGAGGTTTTTTCTTTTCACAGCCTGCG
>DAIMKA010000101.1:4577-6826 GCA_036721955.1 Lachnospiraceae bacterium
TCTTCCTGCTCCGTGATCCGGAATATTTTCGCGAATCCATGGGATCCGTTCCCCGGTCTGAATTTTCCCCGGTCCGGAACATTTCTCCTGTCCCGGGCACCGCTTTCTTCCGGTCCGGAGTGCATTCCTGATCCGGTGCACCTGCAGAGAAGTTCTTGAAAATTTGTCCTTGTCTTACTTGGTCTCGTGAGCCTTGACCGCCTCGTCACTCATCTTGGAGGATACGCCGTAGCCCATTGCCTCAATGGAATCGCCGAACTCATCGCTCATCATGTAGTTGATGAAGGCCTGTGCTGCTTCACTGCCCTCACCGTTGGTGTACATGTGCTCGTAGCCCCATACCTTGTAGGTGCCGTTGTAGGTGTTCTCCAGAGTGGGCTCCACACCGTCGATTGCAACCGTCTTCACCGAGCTGTCATCAACCAGATAGGAAAGTGCGACGTAGCCGATTGCTCCCTTGTTCTGCTCAACCGTCTGAAGAAGAGTGCCGGAATCATCGGTCTCCAGTGCTTCATTGGAAGCCTCCTCTTCGCCGTTCAGTGCCCAGTTCTTGAACAGTGCTCTGGTTCCGGAAGAGCTGGGTCTCGTTACCAGAAGAATCTCTTCATCCGGTCCGCCGACTTCCTTCCAGTTCGTAACCTTACCGGTAAAGATGTCGATCAGCTGATCGGTGGTCAGATTATCAACGCCCAGATCCGCGTTGACAACCGGTGCCATGGTGATGACGCATACCTCATGATCCACAAGGCCTGCTGCAACCGACGCATCCAGCTTCTCTTCCGCGAAAACGTCCGAATCACCGATGTCGATGGCGCCGTCCGCAACCTGTTTCAGGCCCTCACCGGAACCACCGCCGTTTACGGTAACGGAGCAGTCCGGATTCGCATCCATGAACTTGTCTGCTGCTGCCTGTGCAAGAGGAAGCAGTGCGGAAGATCCAGCCGCGGTGACCTCTCCGGTGACAGCCTCTGCTGCAGTATCTGCCGCCGTGGTATCCGCAGCGGCTGCTTCGGTCGTTGCCGTCGTGTCTGCTGCGGCAGTATCCGCGGCTGCTGCCTCAGTTGTTGTCGTATCTGCTGCCGCGGTATCCGAAGATCCGCATCCTGCCAGCATGCCCATTACCATTGCTGCTGCCGCAATCGTTCCAGTAAGTTTCTTCAGCTTCATAATATCCTCCTCAATATGAATTCCCGCGGCAGATCCGTTTCCGGCATCTGCCTGAATTCTCCTGTGTTTTCCCGGATGAACGTGCCCCGCCGCGGGACCTCTTGCCTCATCCGACAGTGAACATGTTAAAAAAGGCTTGTTAAATCCATCACCAGGCGAATGTAAAACCTGTGTAAAGTTGCGCGTCATTTCCGGTTTTACATATTCCTTACAGAAGCGTTACCGATCCGCGATAGAGACGCTTCTCCCCGGCTGGTACATTAGGATCTGTAATCAGATATAAGGAAAGCAGGTGATTTTCATGAGGATTTATTCGAAGCTTTATTCTTCATTACTTCTCGGTCTGACTGCCGGCTATGTTCTCGGCGCCATGATCGTTCTGGTGATGCAGCAGGTTCTCTGCCTGCAGCCGTCCGTCAATATCATCCTGTTCGCTTCCGCCGGATGGTGCGGACTTCTGTTCTATTTTGTTGCTCTGTTCCGCATGCTGCTCGCATAGGAAACATATCAATCGAGGTTTGTCAAACGAGCCTTCCTCCCACCTGCCATCGGAAAGTCAGAGGCGGGATGCTCATATTGTCCGTGCAGGGAAGTTCTAAGGCTCGAACGCTTCTGCAGAACAGGCACGAAAAGTCCAAACTCGCCCATACGTGCAGGAAAGCTCCACCCGCAAGCGGGGCCCGGCTTTCCTGCGGGCTCAGACAGTGGACTTTTCGCGCCTTTTGAAGCTTATCTCGCCAAGAACTTCCGCTGCACTTCCAGAAATCGCATCCCGTCCTTCTGACTTTCCTCGGCTTACTTCTGCGTCTGGGGCCATCCAAAGACTTCGATATATTTAGCCGGGTGACACTTTCTTGACTATGGATCTATCCGCAAGCGGTTTTCCTTCATAGCCTAAGAAGGTACTGCGTTGATAGGTAAAGCGTAAGGAGCCGGTCCGTGAAGGAGCGCAGTGGGCTGCGGGTTCGCGAGGAGCAGATGGATTTTCATGTGCGGAGTGACTTCACCCGTCCGACCGAGCGCAACCTGTCTGAGTCCAAGACGCGGGTCTTCGTAAGAAGGCCCGCGGACGGACGAGTTTT
>DAIMKA010000102.1:0-2298 GCA_036721955.1 Lachnospiraceae bacterium
AGCCGCTGGAGCATCCGCTTTCTCATGCTGAGGAGGTTGTCATCCTGACTGCAGGCGAGAACCGGAAGTTCATCGACGTTCCCGTGAAGCAGGTGAAGGAGTATGAGAACGGCTTCCTTTCCTGGATGGAGAGTGAGCACCGGGATATTATGGAAGAGATCGACCGGACAGGGCGTCTGGAAGACAATCTGAAGGACCGGATTCTGAAGGCGGCGGATGAATACGCCGGACTTCAGCAGAAGGCCCTGGGTGAAAAGAAGGAAAACGCCTGAGGAAACATCCGGACCCCGCCGATCCCGGGACAACGGGAGGCAGGGACCGGAAGCCATCGGATAGAGAAGATACATGAAAAAGCCGCAGAGAAGCTGCGGCAGGAAAGGCAGCCATGTCAGCAATACGTGAAATACGGGACCGCATCGCGAGCATTCAGAACACGATGAAGATCACCAATGCCATGTATATGATTTCATCGACGAAGATGAATGCCGCGAAATCGGCGCTGAATGCGACGGAGCCTTACTTCTTTGCTTTGGAATCCATGTTCGCCAGAGTCCTGCGGCATCTGCCGCCGGACTTCGAGCATGCGTTCCTGGACCGGCGTGAGAGCACTCCGGAGAATGAGGTCCGCAGAGCGATTCTCTGCGTGACCGCGGACAAGGGACTTGCCGGTGCGTATAACCACAACGTGCTCAAGATGACGGAAGAAATGCTCCGGCCGGGCGGCAGGGACCTTCTGTTCGTCATCGGAGAGGTGGGGCGCGCGTACTGCGAGCAGCGCGGGATTCCGATTTACGATGAATTCCATGAGACGGCGCAGAAGCCGACCCTCTCCAAGGCAAGAGAGATTGCATCCAGAATGCTGGATCTGTTCGCACGGGATGAGGTGGATGAGGTCTTCATCATTTATACCAGAATGAAGAATTCGATGGAAAATGAGACTCAGAAGACGGAGCTCCTGCCGCTGGTGCGCCTGAACAGCAAGGTGTTCGGAACGGGAAGCACCATGACCATGCAGGAGGAATTCGACCTGCAGCCGGATCCGAAGACCCTTCTGGACAACATCATTCCGGATTTCGTGTCCGGATACATTTACGGTGCACTGGTGGAATCCTACTGCGCGGAGCATTCCAGCCGCATGCAGGCCATGGATGCCGCGAACAAGGCGGGCGAGAAGCTCCTACAGGAGCTGTCGATCCGGTACAACCGTGAGCGTCAGGCAGCCATCACGCAGGAAATCACGGAGGTGGCAGCCGGTGCGAGAGCAAGAAGTGAGCAGATCAAGCGCAGCCGCAGGAAAAGGCAGGCGGCGTGCGGCCAGAGTCCGGAGGGAGTCTGACCGGCCCTGACGGAACTCTGCACGGCAGGTTCCGGACAGAACTTTAAGAACAAAGAAAGAAGGAGGAGTCCTGACAATGCAGATCGGAAAGATCACACAGGTAATGGGACCGGTTGTGGACGTTCAGTTCCCGGAGCGGCCTCTTCCTGTCATAAAAACCGCACTGCAGGCGGACAATCACGGCAAAAAAGCGGTGATGGAAGTGGCACAGCACATCGGAGACGATACCGTGCGCTGCATCATGCTTTCAGCCAGTGAGGGACTGCAGAAGGATATGCCGGTACTGTCTACGGGCAGCGGCATTGAGGTCCCGGTCGGAGACAAGAATCTGGGACGGCTGTTCAATGTGCTGGGTGATACCATTGACGGCAAGGAAAGCCTGGAGAATACGGAAAGATGGGAAATTCACCGCAAGCCCCCGAAGTTTACGGACCAGAGTCCGGTTCAGGAAATTCTGGAGACCGGCATCAAGGTCATTGACCTGATTGCACCCTACGCAAAGGGCGGTAAGGTCGGACTGTTCGGCGGAGCCGGTGTCGGCAAGACCGTCCTGATTCAGGAGCTGATCCGGAACGTCGCAGCGGAGCACGGCGGATATTCGATTTTCACCGGTGTCGGAGAGCGTTCCCGTGAGGGCAATGACCTGTGGAGCGAGATGTCCCAGTCCGGCGTTATTGACAACACCGCCCTGGTATTCGGACAGATGAATGAGCCGCCGGGAGCCCGTATGAGAGTTGCGGAGACGGGACTTACGATGGCGGAGTACTTCCGTGATGTGGAACACAAGGATGTGCTTCTGTTCATTGATAACATCTTCCGTTTCGTGCAGGCGGGCTCCGAGGTATCCTCCCTTCTGGGCCGCATGCCTTCGGCCGTCGGCTATCAGCCGACGCTGGCCAATGAGATGGGTGCGCTTCAGGAGAGAATCGCCTCGACGAAGAACGGATCGGTCACTTCGGTAC
>DAIMKA010000102.1:2308-6802 GCA_036721955.1 Lachnospiraceae bacterium
CCGTAAGATCGTGGAGCAGGGCATTTATCCGGCCGTGGATCCTTTGGAATCCTCTTCCAGAATTCTGGAGGAGAGCGTGGTCGGCAAGGAGCATTACGAGACGGCACAGGCGGTTCTGCAGATTCTGCAGAAGTACAAGGAGCTTCAGGACATCATCGCCATCCTCGGTATGGAAGAGCTGTCCGACGACGACAAGCAGACGGTCTACCGCGCGAGAAAGATCCGCAACTTCCTGTCCCAGCCGTTCCATGTGGCGGAGCAGTTCACCGGCATCCCCGGCAAGTATGTTCCTCTGAAGGATACCATCAAGGGCTTCCAGGCAATCATCGGAGGCGATCTGGATCAGGTTCCGGAGACGGCGTTCTTCAACGCCGGAACCATTGAGGAAGTCTGGGAGCGGTCCAAAGAGATGCAGAATGAAAAGGCAGAGTAGCAATTCAGCGCGAATCTGCAGGCAGATGCTTCGGTTTTCGAATCGGCAGGTGCTGAACAGTTAACAGGTAGAAAGCTATGGCAGAGGTAAAAAATGCATTTTTCCTGCGCGTCATTGCGGCAGAGAAGGTATTCTTTTCCGGATATGCAAGGAATCTGATCATCCAGACACTGGATGGGCAGATTTCCTTCCTTCCGCACCATCAGGAGATGATGGCGGCGCTGAATCCGGGCGAGCTTCAGATCCAGGACGAGAACGGGAACTGGATCCGCGTCATTGCCGGCTTCGGCTCCATGGTGTTTGCCAACAACCGCGCGACGGTTCTGGTGGAGACCTGTGAGAAGCCGGAGGAAATCGACAAGAGAAGGGCGGAGGAAGCCCTGGAGCGCGCGAAGGAGAGGATGCGCCAGAAGCAGAGCCAGCGGGAATATCACATGACGCAGGCGGCAATGGCGAGAGCTTTGTCGAGACTGTCTCTGAAGGACAAGCTCAGAGTCTGAAAAGCGGGAATTTATCTGCGCTTTTCGGGGCGGCGGAGAAATTTTTCCGCGGCAGGGAAACCTGGCAGCAGGGAAGAGAACTCTGCGGTCTGACAGAAGCCCGGAGCGCAGGGGGAGTGAGTTTAGAATGGATGACTATCGGATGCCGGGGGAGACGCTCGCCCGGTCCGGCAGAAAACGGAAGGTGCAGATGTCGGAGGCGACGAGTGTGATGCTCGCCCTGACGCTTTCCGGAGGCATGCAGGATGCCTATTCGTATTTTATCCGCGGAAAGGTCTTTGCCAATGCACAGACGGGCAATATCGTTCTGATGGCAGAGCACTTTTTCAGCGGGGACTTCGCAAGCGGAGTCCGGTATCTGTTCCCGGTGCTGTTCTTCGCGCTCGGCGTGTTCGTGGCGGAGCAGATTCGCGGAAGGTTCCAGTATTCCGGCATCCTCCACTGGCGGCAGATGATTGTCGCGCTGGAGATCGTGATGCTCCTGATCGTTGGACTTCTTCCCGTGAATGATGCGGTCAATCCGCTGGCAAACGCCATGACCTCCTTTTCCTGCGCCATGCAGGTGCAGGCCTTCCGTAAGGTCAACGGATATGCCTATGCCAGCACGATGTGCATTGGCAATATGCGGAGCGGAATGGAGGCCCTGAGCGCCTTTGCAAGGACGAGAAACCGGGAGCTGCTGCTCCGCGCGGGCCAGTATTTCCTGGTTATTTTCACCTTCTTTCTGGGGGCGGGAATCGGCGGAGCACTGGCGGGCTTTGCGGAGCGCCGCATGATCTGGATCTCCTGCGGACTTCTGGTCGTCAGCTTCCTTCTCATGTTCTTCCAGTCGGAAGAAGAGAAGCTTGAGGAAGAAGAGAAAAAATAAATAGGATAAAGATTCTGTTAAAAAACGCTTTTCCGGTTTCTTTCTTCCGGGAAAGCGTGTATTCTATATCGGTGTGTTAAAAAAATAACATAGAAAAAGGAGGGGAATTCATGATTGCTCAGGCAGCAGCTCTGATTATTTTCGTGGGGATGTTTGTGCTGATCATTCTGGACAAGTTCGAGCGGCAGTGGGTCACGCTGGTCAGCGGCCTTCTGATGCTGGTTGTGGTGTTCGGAATCTGTCTGCACAGCCCGCAGGCGATCGTTGATACGCTGAACCTGAAGGCGTTTTTCGCACCGAGCTTCTGGTACGGCGGGGAGGAGAGTGCCTCGGCCGGGATCAACTGGTCCACGATCGTGTTCATCGCAGGCATGATGATTATGGTGGAGGGCCTCGGTCATTCCGGCTTCTTCCGGTGGCTGTGCCTGTCTCTGGCCAAGGCGGTTCATTATCATCTGGTACCGCTTCTGATCTGCTTCATGTGCATGTCGGGCTTTCTGTCGATGTTCATTGACAGCATCACCGTGGTCCTGTTCCTGGCGACGGTAACGATCGAGCTGTCCCGGATGCTGAAGTACAACCCGGTTCCGATGATTCTGGCGGAGGTGTTCTGCGCGAACCTCGGCGGCTCGGCGACGATGAGCGGTGATCCGCCGAACATCATCATCGGCACGTCTCTCGGCTATACCTTCATGGATTTCATCACGAACACCGGTGTCGTGGTCGGAATCAGTTTTATTTTCGCACTGGTTTATTTCTGGCTCTGCTTCCGGAAGGAGCTGAAGGCCAATGAGGCGGCGAGAGTGGGAGAGGTTTCCTGCCCGGAGCCGGCATCCGCCATTGAGAGCAAGCCTGCTTTCATCTGCGGCGTTCTGGTCTTTGCCATTGCCGTGGTCCTTCTGATCACGCACGCGCAGACGGGCCTTACGGTCTCCTGCATCGGTGTGATTGTGGCAGCTCTGACCGTGATTGCCATGGTGGCAACCTCCGGAACCGGCGTGGTTCCGAAGATTTTCAAGGGCGTGGATTACAAGACGCTTCTGTTCTTCATCGGCCTGTTCGTATCGGTCGGCGGTCTGGAGCAGACCGGCGTCCTGGAAGTGATCGCGCACTTTATTTCGGTGGTCAGCGGAGGAAATCCGTATGTGATCGTGGCGATCATTCTGATCCTGTCCGCAGGGTGCAGCGCGCTGATCGACAATATCCCGTTCGCTGCGACGATGATTCCGGTCATCCAGTCACTGGCATCGTCCACCGGCATGGCTCTGCCGACGCTGGCATGGACTCTGTCCCTCGGAACGGACATCGGCGGCAATGCAACCCCGATCGGTGCCTCTGCAAACGTTGTCGGCACATCGGTTTCCGCGAAGAACGGTCATCCGATCAGCTGGGGAAAATATTGCAAATATTGTGTACCTGCAACGGTAATTGTTATAATGATTTCGTTGGGGTGCATCTATCTGCGCTATCTGTAGCCGCACGGGAAAGCCTGGTATCCGGGACTGGCCGCAGGGCAAGTTTCTGTCACTGCCGGATCATTTACAGGGACAGTTACATCAGAACGGCCCTATGCGGAACAGCGATGGATCCGGGATGCCGTGCCGGGTGCAGGGTTGCCCCCAACCGGACGCAGTTGTTCGTGTCGTTGACAGAAGAAGGGGGCTTATGCAATGGGACGTATCGACAAATACAACGAAAGGTATGCAGGGGATACAGAGGAAAAGCAAATGAATGAGAACCAGATCATTGTCACGGTCGGCCGTGAGCATGGAAGCGGCGGCCATTTCATTGCGCAGAATCTTGCGAGCGAGCTCGGCATCAAGCTGTATGACAAGGAGATCGTAGAGGGCATTGTGGATCAGGGCTTCTCGAAGGAATTCGTCGAAGAGATGGATGAGAAGCCGATCAACTATTTCCTGTCCCGCCGGATCGGAGAGTTCTCCAATTCTCCCGAGGAGATTGTTGCGGAGAAGGTTTTCGAGTATATCCGCGAGATCGCGAAGAAGGGCGAGTCCTTTGTGATCGTAGGACGCTGTGCGGAGTCGGTTCTGCGGCTGTATCCGCATGTCATCAGCATCTTTATCACCGGTGACAAGAAGGACAAGCTCAAACGAATCGAGGATATTTATCATCTGGATGCGATGGCTGCGCAGGACCGGATCCGCCGCGTGGATTCCAAGAGAAAGCAGTACCACAACCACTATGCGGACTTCAAATGGGGCGATTCCAGAGGGTATGACCTTCTGATCAACAGCAGCCGTCTCGGCATTGACGGCACGGCACAGTGCCTTGCCGGGTACGTGAAGTCCTACATGCAGATCAAGGGAATCAAGGCGCAGAATCTTCAGAAGGAGCAGTAAAGGATCCGGATCTATGCCAGGCGGGAGCGGGCAGGCGGTTTTCCCGGCAGGAGAAGGACGGAATATTTTCCGAAAAGAAAATTTCCGAGGCTTAATTTAGTACCATAAAAGTGAGTATCATAAAAGTGCAGTTGTTGGAGAGTAATGAACTCTGACAACTGCACTTTTGGCAATCAAAAAGACATGGGAGAATGGAAGCTTCGTTCTCTCATGTCTTTTTCTCTGGAAAATTCAGTCCGGAAGGATTCTGTGGCCGGCTCCGGCAGAGCGTGTCTGCACAGCCTGTGGACCGGCCGCGATTCCAGCCGGTGCCTGAACGGCTCCGCAAAGCAA
>DAIMKA010000103.1:0-6784 GCA_036721955.1 Lachnospiraceae bacterium
GGTGCGTCAGCACCGATGCTGCTGTTTGAAAGTGACATATCGATGTCACTTTCAAACTTTATTTTTCTGCAGACTTCCTCCGCCGCCCTCTTCGAGACATACAGATTCAGCTTGTAATAAATCTGCAGAAACAGAGCAGTGTCCTCCGGATTCTGCAGGAAGCGATAGATTCCGATGACGTCATAGATCACGCGGCTGGTAAAAAAGGACAGATCCGCACTCCGGACATTGTAGGGAATTCCTTCCCGCTCCAGACGGTCGATCAGAGGAACCGCGCTCTCGTTGTTGCGGTACAGAACCGCTGTTGTATGAGGGTGCTGCACTTCTCCCATCTGCCCCGGCATGCACGCTCTTGCCTGCTCCACAAGATAGGCGTACTGGTCCTCCCGTTTCTTCACGGAGAAAATACGCACCCTGCTCTTCTGCTCCCGCACCGGAATCATACACTTCGGATGCCGCAGACGGTTCTTCTGAATCAGCTGATTTGCCGCCTTTACGATCGCGGCATCGGAGCGAAAATTCCGCTCCATCAGAAGGACCTTCGCCCCCGGATGATCCTGTTCAAAGGAAAGAAGTGCCTCCGGCCAGGCTGCCCGGAATCCGTAAATGCTCTGGTCCTCATCGCCGACCATGAAAAGATTGCCGTTTCCCGAAAGGAGCTTCAGAATCCGGTGCTGAATCTTCGATGTGTCCTGTGCTTCATCGACGCACAGATACCGGTACCTCTCGCGATATTCCTGCAAAAGCTCCGGACAGCGGGTCAGGATCGTCAGGGCATAGACCATCTGGTCATCATAGTCCATCCGCCCCTGCTGCTTCATCGCACTGCAGTATCTCCGATAAATTGCCGAGAGCGGATACCCTGCCTCCTCATCCAGCTCCTCCAGTTCTCTTCCGGAGAGCTGCATATTCTTGATGTAGCTGACGCGGCTTCTTAAATCCGCCGTTTCCGATTCCGTGGGATAAGCCTTCGCCTCTTCGATATAAAGTCCCCGGAGGAGCCTTTGAATTTCCCCCTCGTCCGTCTGCAGGGCAAACGGCTCTTTCCCGATTCTCCTCCCGTACTCCGCAATTACGCGGGCACAGATTCCGTTGATTGTCCGGAATTCCAGCCTCTCCGCCCCGGGGCAGACTTCGCCGAACATTCTCTCAAATCTCCGGCGCATATCGCGGGTTGCCGCCACCGTATAGGTCACCGTCAGAATCTCTTCCGGCCGGATTCCGCAGCAGAGCAGCATATATCCCAGCCTCGCCACCAGGACGGTAGTCTTTCCTGCTCCCGGAACGGCAAGAACAAGGACAGGGCCGTCCACTGCCTGAACGGCCCTGTCCTGCTGATCGGTCAGCTGCAGAGAGTATTTCTTCTTATATTCTTCAAAGGTCATGGATGACATCCCGCTTCTTATTGTTCGTTTTTATACCTCGCTGAGGCAGCTATGATTCTACATCATATTCCGGACTTTGCAGGCAGTTTTCCAAACAAATGTTCTCGTTCTCCCATCCTACACCGGCAGCGTATTCATTCCAATCAGAACGAGCGCAGGAAGAAGGATCAGGAAAGCGGCATCATACCAGTGCACATGAAACTCCCTTGCAAAGGTCCTGCTGCCGTCCCCGTCGAACCCCTTCGATTCCATCGCCATCGCCAGATTCTCCGACCAGCGGATGCAGTTGACCAGTGCCGCGAACACCGGTTTTAAGGAAAGCCTGCCGACGGAAATCCCCTGAACCCGGTAGGCAAGCCTTGCCGCCTCCAGCTCCGCGCCGATTTCCGGCATCAGATGGAACGCAGCCAGAATGCCGTAGGAAAACTTCGGCTTCACATGAGCCTGATGCATCAGACTCATGATGAAATCCTCCGGCGGTGTCGTCAGCGCGAACAGAAGTCCGATTCCGATGTAGGCCAGAACCCGGCTCGACAGCTGAAGCCCCGTGTAAACCGGACCGTTCTGCACCACATTCTCCACATGCTTTGTCCCGATCGCATAGTTCATATTCATCGTCTGCGAAGAGTTCAGATACCCCGCCATGAACAGCGCCGAAATGACAATCAGCATCGGAACCAGAAACTTCAGAAGCCTTTTTTTCTCCGCTTTGGAGAAGAACAGAATGAGGATCATGCCTCCCGCGAACATCAGGAAATTCAGCGTGATCCTGTGATTAAAGGTCAGAAGCACCGCTGCGATCAGAATCGCCAGCATCTTCGCCAGCGGGTTAATCCGTTCCATGATTCTCACAAAGTCTCCCTTCCCGGAAAAGATAGCACCGGTCCGCCCATTCCTCCACGAGCCTTCTGTCATGGCTTGTGAACAGGATCGTCATTCTCTCCTTCGTCATCTGCCTGCGAAGGAGCTCCATAATTTCCTTTGTCATAGCATCATCCTGACCGTAGGTCGGCTCATCCAGAAGAAGGATCTTCCGTTTTCCCGCAAGAATCGACAGGACCGCAAGCCGGCGCTGCTGACCCTGACTCAGCATATACGGCGAATACTTCCGGAACCTGTCCAGATGAAAGCTCCGCAGGAGCTCCAGCGCCTCCTGTTCGGTCGTGCTCCCCTGAAGCTCCTCATGCTTTGCCAGCTTCCCGAGGAGGCCGCTCTCGACTTCTTCCAGGACATTCTGCGTAATGAACTGATTGGACGGATTCTGAAAAACAATCCCGACCTCCGAAAACAGCTCTTTCCCCGGAATCCTCCGGAGCTCCCTTCCGCCGATCCGGATGCTCCCCGTATAGTCCTGCTGCCCGAGGAGCGTGCGGAACAGGGTGGTTTTCCCACACCCGGAAGGGCCGAGAATCGCGGTCATTTCATTTTCATAAAAAGAAGCGTCTGCTCCGGAAAGAACCGGATGTCCGGACTGTTTTCTCTTTTTCCCGGCAAAAATACCGATCCCTTCCATCGTGACGCAGATCTTTTCTCCGGAGAATCTTGCCGGATGCTTCTTCTCTTCCAAAGGCCAGCGCAGTCCCTCCTCCCGGAACAGCTCCGCATAGTCCTTCAGATTCTCTTTTCCGATGCCGCGGACCACGCTTCCGTCCTGCCGGATGACCTGGATCTCATCCAGCACCTCCAGCCAGTAATCCAGCGAGTGATCCACCGCAATGATCGTTGTTCCGTACTCCCGGTTCATGCGGACCAGCATTTCCACAATCCGCTTTGCCCACATCTCATCAATGTTCGCAAAGGGCTCGTCCAGAAGAATCACCTTCGATCCGAGAAGGAAAAGGCAGGCAAGCTCTGCCTTCTGCTTCTCTCCGCCGGACAATGTCTGGAACGGACGGTCCAGCATGTCCGTCATCTGCAGCGCACCGGCCGCCTTCTCCACGCGCCCCTGCATTTCGTCCGGTGGGCATGAAATATTTTCCAGACAAAAGAGCATCTCCTTCCGCAGCGTATCCATGCAGAACTGCAGATCCGCGTTCTGGAACATCACGGAGAGCTTCTCTGCCCTCTGCGGAATGGAATACTCTCCCAGAGGCTTTCCGAACAGCCGGATTTCTCCCGAGGTCAGGACGCCGCCGTTCTCCGGATACAGTCCTGAAAGCAGCGCGAAGAGCGTACTTTTCCCGCAGCCGCTCGCCCCCATCAGAACGGAAATTTTTCCTTCGGGAAAGGAGATGCTGACATGATCCAGCACCTCCTTTTTGTTCTTTTCAATATAGCGGAAGCTGACATCACGCGCTTCCAGCACAAGGTTCCCGGAATCACTCATCGACTTCATAGCTCTCTTCCGCGCGCTGTCCCAACGGATATGCCTTCAGAACGCCTGCTCTGGCAAGGCCGTTGCCGAGAAACGTCGCAATGATTCCGGTGAAAATAATCGAGCTGACAAGCCTCGTCAGAACCATGACAATGACAAACTTCGGAGCCAGCAGATAATACTGGGACTCCCAGAAGTGGTACGCATAGCTGATGAGGGCAACGGAAATGCTCCCGAGAATCATGGTCTTCTGATTGAATTTGCGGTACTTCGTCAGGAAGAAGGCCAGCTCTACCGCCGCGCCCTGCAGGATACCGGTCAGGATGACGCCGGGGCCGAACCAGTTGCCCATGAGGACCTCAAGCGTTGCCGCAATCAGCTCCGCGACAATGCCGACGCCGGGCTTCTGAATGATATACATGGCAAGCGAAGCCGCCATGAAGTAAATTCCGTAGAGGGGCTCATAACCGACGGTTCCCCAGCCGACCGGAGTCAGCGCCGTGGAAATGGCAAGTCCCGCGTAGTCCGTTCCCAGATACAGGAAGGAAAACAGCACGCCGATGATGGCAACCATCAGAATATCTTTCAGTTTCCAGGTAAATGTCTTGTTCTTATTCATAATCGTCTCCTCTTCTTTACTATGCTCCGTTTTATACCTCGCTGAGGCAAAATACGCGATACCAGGGGAAGATGTCATCCGGCATCTTCGAGTGCAACGGTTTTGCCGAATGTGGCAGCCGGTGCGTCGGCACCAATGCTGCAGTTTGAAAGTAATATATTGATGTCGCTTTCAGGTCTCCTCTTCGGGAAGGTTCACCGCCGCCGACAGCTCCACCACATAGTGGCCGAGATGCTCTTCTCCATAAGCGCACACCCATTCCAGATACGAGAACAGCTCATGAATGTCACCCTTCAGAACCGTCGCGTAGAACTGTGTGCGTTCCAGAATGCCGCGATCCCTTGCATGCTGAATGATTACGCCAATGGGTTCCAGATAATTCTCTCTTCCCATCGGATACAGCGCGAATTTCATCACAGCCGGGAAACGAATGTCCTTCATTCCCTCCTCGTTGATCCTGGTATCACTCTCGTTCCACACCGCATTCTGGTGTTCCTCATCCATCGCCGCATCGCCGGGACAGCCTTCGCTGATCGTCGCATTCATGGTCATGTGGACTCCGCTCCGATAAGAATAAAGAAGGCATGCTTTCAGAGCATCCAGCACGTGAATCCTGCGCCCGCGGTATACCGTGGAGAGCTCATCCGTCATCGACCACACGCGTGAGGTATCCACCTTTGCGATGGAGGACAGGATGATGTCGATAAAGTCATCACTCATCGGCGCGAGGCTGAACCGGCAGCCCAGTACCTTTTCCACGGGCATTTCATCCCGGATGAGTTCCGGATTGTCATAATGCATTTCAAAAAGCGTGATCACGCCCTGCTGGTAGGCCCCCTTCGGGAGTTCCGACAGCCTCTCTTCCGACACGAAGCTCGTCTCCCATACAACGGCAAGATCCTCCGCATGACCGGCGGATCTCGCGTGTTCCAGAAGCTTTTTGAAAATTCCGCCCGAAATGTGACACCGATCCGCATGCAGGCAGATCCGAAGGACCTCACCCGCTCCCCTGACCACAATCCTCACCGTTTTCCCAAACCACAGAGCCTGTGTCATCAGGGATCCTGCCGGACACTTTTCTGCCGCCAGTCCCAGATACAGGATGTCATCCCGGAGCAGAATCTCCGGGCAGCGGTAATAGCTCGTTTCCCCGAGTTTTTCGGAGCAGCTGTTCCTGCGGTCCTCCGGCCTCACCTCCAGCCAGCAGGACTCCGCGTGCATCAGAATTTCCCGGGCATTGTCATCAAACGGGATTCGCTCAATCTGCCTGATCATAGGTAATCCGTCCTTTCCAGGTCACTGTCCGCGTGATCTCCGCAATGCTTGTAATCATCATCCTCCGCATGCAGCCCGTAGGAAGTGCGGATCTCATGCAGACCTCTTGCCAGCTTCACGTAATACTCCATCGGCGGCATCTCGACATAACCGAGGTCCTCTGCCCGATGCGGTCTCCAGATCATGCTGAGGAAAATCACACCGTTTTTGGCGAGCATCTCGCAGACACGGAAATTGGACTCCAGGGCTTCTTCCATATCATGGATGCCGTCCGGTCCTGCCATCTCCGCGCCGGCAACCACCTGCGTGTACACATTTCCGGCCCCGAAGACATCGACGGCGCCCACCAGGCGGCGAATCCAGTTGTCGTAACCGATATACCGGTCCTTCCCCGGGCAGTACTTCTCAAAGACCCGTTTGTCCGCAATTTCCAGGTCCGGACTGTACGAGGTAATCTGCGTGTTATCGTAGATTCGCCGCAGAAGCTCCTTCGGATAGGCCGGTGCCATCAGCTGGCTGGGGAAGCGTCCCGACATATGTCTTCCGATTGCCTGCCAGTCCGCAATGTACCGGTTCACTTCATTCTCAAACTGCGGTTTGCCGGAAAGGTCGGTGCCTCCGGAGAGCTGAATCTCCGAGAATCTTCCGGATTCTCTCAGCGCCTCCGCCACGACGTCCCCGATATCCTCCGGATTGACGGCAATCTCTCCGTCATATCCGTTTGTAAAAAAGGCGCAGAATTTGCACTGCTGGTTCATCTCACGGAACACGCATTTCCGATAGGTCGTCATCACCAGCTTCTGCGGACGGACGTCGGCGATTTCTTCCATCGGAACTCCGCGCCTTGTTTTCTTTCCGAAAAAGGAAGGCCGGAGCACGAACCCGATCTCGTCCACCACTGCTCCGTCATCCAGGAGTGTGAATTTCTGCTCCCTCGGATCATAATCCACCACATAGGGGTTCTTGTAGGTTTCTCCCCAGTTGATGTAAACGAAGCTGGAATCACGGAGCAGAATCGGCCCCGGCATGACACAGGGCTTTTTCTCCTTCTGAAACTGAATTCCGAATGCCTCTTCGGTATTGAAGCTCAGATCCTTCTCCATCAGCCTCGTTTCTGCCGATTTCGTAAGAATCGCTCCATAACGGATCAGGCTGATTTTCAGAAGGACATACGGCGACATGTCCGGATAT
>DAIMKA010000104.1:0-6755 GCA_036721955.1 Lachnospiraceae bacterium
ACTGAAGGTCACCGCACTTGCGGCGGGGCGAAACGTTTCGAAGATGGAGGAGCAGATCCGCGAATTTCATCCGGAGCTGGTCTGCATGTGGAGCGAGGAGGCGGCCGGAGACCTTGCGGCCCGCGTGAAGGACCTTCCGGTGCGCGTCGTCTGCGGCATGGACGGCCTGTGTGAGATTGCGGTGATGGAGCACAGCGATATGTTCCTGAACTCCGTGGTCGGCATGATCGGCATTCAGCCGACGCTTGCCGCCATCGGCGCGGAGAAGACGATCGCGCTTGCGAACAAGGAGACGCTGGTGACCGCAGGGCATCTCATCATCCCCGCGGTGGAATCCATGGGTGTAGAGCTTCTCCCGGTGGATTCGGAGCACAGCGCGATCTTTCAGTGCCTGAACGGAGAGCCGCATGAGAGGATTGACAAGATTCTTCTGACCTGCTCGGGCGGAACCTTCCGCGGGAAGAAGCGCGAGGATCTCGAACACAAGCATGTCGCGGAGGCGCTGAACAATCCGAACTGGGACATGGGAGCCAAGGTCACCATTGATTCGGCGAGCCTTGTGAACAAGGGCCTCGAGGTCATGGAGGCAAAGTGGCTGTTCGGCGTGGATGTGGACCGCATTCAGGTGGTGGTGCAGCCGCAGAGCATTGTGCACTCGGCCGTCCAGTATGTGGACGGATCGGTGATGGCGCACCTCGCCTCGCCGGATATGCGGCTTCCGATCCAGTATGCGTTCTTTTATCCGGACCGTCTGCCGCTTGAAATCAAGCCTCTGGATCTGTTCGCGCTGGGAAGCATTGTTTTCGAGAAGCCGGATACGGAGACTTTCCGGGGACTTCCGCTTGCCTACCGTGCGGCACATGCGGGCGGCTCCATGCCGACGGTTTTCAACGCGGCCAATGAAGAAGCGGTGAGCCATTTCATGAAGGATGAAATCGAATTTCTGGATATCTATGACCTCATTGAGGCGGCAATGGACGCGCATGATGTGATCGCGAATCCGACGCTGGACCAGATCCTTGACACGGAGAAAGAGGCAAGAGAGAGCGTCCGGGAATGCATCGCCCGCCTGAGAAGAGCGTAGGGAAAACAAGCGGGGCAGAGGGCGATCTTGTGACGGAGTTTGCGGAATTCAGGAGAAGCTTTTATAAAAAAGACGCATGATTATCAGTATTCTTATTTTTCTGGTCATCTTTTCGGTGATCGTAATCGGACATGAATTCGGACACTACGCGGTGGCAAGGCGCTGCGGAATCCGGGTGAAGGAATTCGATATCGGCATGGGTCCGGTCCTTTTCCGGAAAAAGGGAAAGGAAACGGACTTCTGCATCCGGGTGTTCCCGATCGGCGGGGCCTGCCTGTTCGACGGCATGGAGTCCATGTATGATCCGGACAGTGTGGCGGGTCCTTCCGGGGAGAAAGATTTTGCCTCAGCGAGGAAAAAAGACGCGGATCCGCACGCCTATCCCAACGCGAGTGTGGGAGCCAGGATGGCGACGGTCCTCGCGGGCCCCATCGCCAACTTCCTGATCGGACTCGTGTTCGCCATTGTCATTGTCGCTTTTTCCGGGACGGATCTTCCGGTCGTCCGCGAGGTCATGGACGGGTCCGCGGCGCAGGAGGCGGGACTGGAAGCCGGCGACACCATCCGGGCGATCAACGGAGAGCCCATTCACATTTACCGTGAGGTGCAGCTTTTCTCCATGATGAACTACGGTGAGCCTCTGCGGATCACCTATGAGCGGGACGGAGTGAAGAATACCGTGACGCTGACGCCGCGCTACAACGAGGAGGCAGGGCGCTACTACATCGGTCTCATCGGCTCAGGGCAGTACATCAAGTGCGGACCGCTCCAGACCTTCCGGTACGGCTTCTATGAGGCGGAGTACTGGGTGAGGGCGACTTTCCAGTCGCTCGGGCTGATTTTCCGCGGACATTTCTCCGCCGATGATCTCTCGGGACCGGTCGGGATCGTGAAGGTGGTGGATGACACCTATGAAACGACGAAGCCGTACGGACTCTCCGCGACGGTGCTCTCGTTCCTCAGCCTTACCACGCTCTTGTCCATCAACCTCGGAATCATGAACCTTCTTCCGATTCCGGCACTGGACGGCGGGCGGTTCCTTCTGCTTCTCGTCGAGATGATCCGCGGGAAGAAGCTCTCTCCGGACAAGGAAGGATACGTTACGCTGGCGGGAGTCGTGATCCTGATGGCGGTCATGGTATTCGCCCTGTTTAACGATGTGAGCAAGTTTTTCCGGTAGGAGTTCCGGAAAACATAAAAGACAAAGAGACAGTACATTTTATATTTAGGAGGAAGGGACAACTATGAGCGAAGATACGTTCCGGCAGCATACCAGGACTGTCCGCATCGGAAATGTCACGATCGGCGGCGGCAATCCGATTGCGATTCAGTCGATGACGAATACGAGGACGGATGACGTCAAGGCAACCGTGGCGCAGATACTGCGTCTCGAAGAGGCGGGATGCGAGATCATCCGCTGCACGGTTCCGGATGAGAAGTGTGCGAAGGCCATTTCGGAGATCAAGAAGCAGATTCACATTCCGCTGGTCGCGGACATTCATTTTGATTACAAAATGGCGATTGCCGCCATGGAAAACGGCGCGGACAAGATCCGTATCAATCCCGGCAACATCGGCGGGGAGGACCGCATCCGCGCGGTGGTGAGCTGCGCGAAGGAGAGAGGAATTCCGATCCGCGTCGGCGTCAATTCCGGTTCGCTCGAACGCGACCTCGTGGAGAAGTACGGCGGCGTCACGCCGGAGGGTCTTGTGGAGAGTGCCCTCGACAAGGTGGATATGGTGGAGCGGTGCGGCTATGACCGGATCGTCATCAGCATCAAGTCCTCGGATGTTCTCACCTGCGTGAAGGCGCACGAGCTTCTTGCCCGGAAGACCGATTATCCGCTGCACGTCGGCATCACCGAGGCGGGGACGACCTATGGCGGCCTCATCAAGTCCTCGGTCGGCCTCGGCATCATTCTCTATGAGGGAATCGGCGACACGATCCGCGTCTCTCTCTCCGGCGATCCGGTGGAAGAGGTCCGCGCGGCCAAACGGATCCTCCGCGATCTGAAGCTGCGCGAGGGCGGTGTGGAGGTGACGTCCTGCCCGACCTGCGGCCGCACGAGGATTGATCTCATCGGCCTTGCGAACGAAGTGGAACAGATGGTTCAGAAGTACCCGTACAACATCAAGGTCGCGGTCATGGGCTGCGCCGTAAACGGCCCCGGTGAGGCGAAGGAAGCGGACATCGGAATCGCAGGCGGAGACGGAGAGGGACTTCTCATCAAAAAAGGCGAGATTGTCCGGAAGGTTCCGGAGGACCGGCTTCTGGAGACGCTGAAGGACGAGCTGGATCACTGGAACGCATGACGAGGCGGCGCGCACACAAAAGGCAATGGCAAAATCTTTTTTTGACGTATTCCCGACCCTGAAGGTGAAGGGAGAGCTGCGGGAGCTTTTCGCAGACGTGCAGGTCACACGCGTGGCCTTCAACAAGGATCATACCAGGCTCCGGGTCTATCTGGACTCGGGACATCTGATTCACAAGAAACATATCTATGAGATGGAAACGCTCCTGACCGGAGAGGTCTGCGGCGGAACCGGCGTACAGGCGGTTCTCATTGAGCATTTCATTCTCTCGGCCCTCTACAATCCGGAAATGCTGATGCGGGAATACAAGGATTCCCTCATCATTGAAATGTGGAAACAAAGTCCGATTCTGGGAAGCTTCTTCAAGGAAGCTTCCTTTGAATACCCGGAAGAAGGCGGGATGGTGGTCCATCTGGAGAATTCCGGCTTCTCGCGGGATGGCGGCGCGAAGATTCAGAGCCTCCTGGAACAGATTTTCCGGGAGCGCTGTGACATGGACTGCCGTGTGACGATGGTCTACGATCTTCCGGTCCGTCACCATGCAAGGGCGGTTCTGGATGACATGGTTCCGGAAGGAAGCCGGGCAGCGCTTTTGGGAACACAGAACGCGGGAGGCGAAGGATCTCTTTCCGGAGAAGCTGCCGGGGAGGGGAAAGGCGCATCCGGAGGTCACTCCGGAACGGAAGGCTCTTCCGGGATGGCTGCAGGGAATGCACCGGACGGACTTGCCGCCGCGGGCGCGGCGGCCGGGGCTACGCGGCAGAATACCGACGGGAAAGGTGCGGGGAATTCTGCGAAAAGCGCGGAGACGATGGCTCCCATGGACCGGCTCCAGGCGTCCGCGGACCGCGCATCCGCAAGAGGCGGCTTGGGCAGAGCGGGCAGGAAGAGCGCCGCGGAGAATAAGGCCATCCGCGGGTTTATCCGCTCGAACCGGCCGGAAGTCATCTGCGGCCGCGACTTCGAGGACGACGCCATCCCGATTTCGGATATCATCGGCGAGATGGGAGAGGTCACAATCCGCGGCAAGATCATGACGAATGAGCGCCGGGACATCCGCAACGAGAAGACGATCATCAAGTTTACGCTGACGGACTTTACCGATTCGATCATCGTCAAGATTTTTGCGCCCACGATCTACGCGGACAAGACCATGGAACGCCTCTCGCCCGGGAATTTTGTCAAGGTGAAGGGCTACACGAAGGAGGACACCTTCGAGCACGAGATCACGGTCTCCTCGCCCTCCGGCATCATGGAAATTCCCTCCTTTGAAACCAAACGCAGGGATCACTACGAGAAAAAACGCGTTGAGCTCCACATGCACACGAAGATGAGCGACATGGACGGCGTCTCGGAGTGCAAGGATCTGGTGAAACGCGCTTACGACTGGGGATGGCCTGCGGTTGCCATCACGGACCACGGAAATGTACAGGCCTTCCCGGACGCCAACCACCTGGTGGAGGACCTCTACGGCGCGGAATGCAAGAAGCGGAAGGCGGAAGGACTGCCGCCCGTTGACCGGCAGGAATTCTTCAAGGTCATCTACGGCGTGGAGTGTTACCTGGTGGACGACCTGAAGAAGATGGTAACCTTCGGAAGAGTCCGGGAGGACCCTGCGTTTGAAGAATTCCGGGATGCGCCGGAGCAGTATCCGACGGAAACCGGAAACTATGTCATCTTCGATATCGAGACGACCGGCTTTTCTTCGGAGAACGACCGGATCATTGAGATCGGCGCGGTGCGCTATGAGCACGGCGTGAAGACGGGCGATTTCTCGGAATTCATCAACCCGAAGGTTCCGATCCCGTTCCGGATCACGCGTCTGACGAGCATCACGGACGAAATGGTGCTGCCTGCGGATCCTGTGGAGAAGGTGCTGCCGCGGTTTCTGGAGTTCTGCAGGGGCTGTGTTCTCATCGGACACAACGTCGGCTTCGACATCAGCTTTATCCGGAAGAACGCAAAGGATCTCGGGCTTGCGGCGCCGTTTACCACGATTGACACCGTGGGCATGGCAAGAGTCATGCTCCCCGGCCATAAATCCTATAACCTGGATGCCGTGGGAAAGCTTCTGAACGTCGTCAATCCGCACCATCACCGCGCAGTGGACGACGCGGCAACCACCGCGGAGATTTTCATCAGACTTCTGAAGATGTTCACGGAAAAAGGCGTGACGACCCTCGGCGGCATGAACGCGCTCGCGGACTCGGATCCGGATGTGATCCGGCGTCTTCGCCCGTACCACTGCATTCTTCTTGCCAAAAACGTGACCGGCCGCACCAACCTGTACCGGATGATCAGCGAGTCGCACCTGACGTATTTTTACCAGAAGCCGAAGATTCCGAAGACGCTCCTGATGAAGTACCGGGAGGGCATCATCGTCGGCTCGGCCTGCGTCATGGGTGAGCTCTATCAGGCCATTCTGGACCAGAAGAGCGAGGAGACGCTGGCGGGAATCGTGGACTTCTACGACTATCTGGAGATTCAGCCGCGGGGGAACAACCGGTTCCTCATCGACTCGGACCGCTATGAGAACATCCGGGAGGAAGAGGATGTCCTGAACATCAACCGGAAGATCGTAAGACTCGGCGAGCAGTACGGAAAGCCCGTGGTTGCAACGGGTGACGTGCATTTCCTTGACCCGGAGGATGAGATCTACCGCACCATCATCCAGGACAGCATGGGCATGAATCAGGAGGAGGAGCCGGCGCCGCTCTATTTAAAGACAACGGATGAGATGATGGAGGAGTTCTCGTACCTCGGCAACGCCAAGTGCGAGGAGGTGGTCATCACCAACCCGAACCGGATCGCGTCCTGGGTGGATGCGATCTCTCCGGTCCGGCCGGACAAGTGCCCGCCGGTCATCGAGAACTCGGACGGGCAGCTCCGTGAGATCTGCTACCGGCAGGCCCACAAGATGTACGGCGATCCTCTGCCGAAGGTGGTCAGCGACCGCCTGGAGCGGGAGCTGACCTCCATTATCAAAAACGGATATTCCGTCATGTACATCATCGCGCAGAAGCTCGTGTGGAAGTCCAATGAGGACGGGTACCTCGTCGGCTCCCGCGGATCGGTGGGATCGTCCTTTGTCGCAACGATGGCCGGAATCACGGAGGTCAACCCGCTGGCTCCGCACTATTACTGCGAGTCGTGCCACTACTCGGATTTTGATTCCGAAGAGGTGAAATCCTATTCGGGAAAATGCGGCGTGGACATGCCGAAGAAGAACTGTCCGAACTGTGGGAAGCCGCTCATCCGGGCGGGCTTCGATATTCCGTTCGAGACGTTCCTGGGCTTCAAGGGCGACAAGGAGCCGGATATCGACCTGAACTTCTCGGGAGAATACCAGTCCAAGGCGC
>DAIMKA010000105.1:0-225 GCA_036721955.1 Lachnospiraceae bacterium
AAAAACACTCCGGATCAAACCGGCACTTTCCGACCTGCGGCGTTTTCTCAGACACGCTCCCTGCTGAAAACTTCTGCAAGAAAGCATGGTAATCCAATCCATAAGTATACAACATACCTCGGCAATGTGCACGGACCGAGAAGGACCGTCAGCCACACCAGAAAAACCGGAAGGTACGAAAGAAGGATTCTCCTCTTCATCTGCCGGACAAGCGTCGCGATCATG
>DAIMKA010000105.1:235-6583 GCA_036721955.1 Lachnospiraceae bacterium
GCCATTGCGCCGCAGGACAGCAGCACTCCGGGAAGCACCAGCTCCTGCGCACGCACATCCAGGGAAAGGAAGCGGTACCAGGCATCCAGCACCGGAATCCGGCTCCTGCGCACGCCCGGGAGCTCCGTCTCATAGCCAAAGTACGAGCTGTCCCCATAGGTAAACGTGTAGACCGTATTGCCCTTGTAGCAGTCAATGACCGCCCCCGGCGTCCAGAAACCGTAGCTCGTCATCAGCCAGGCATTGAGATATGCCGCGGGATGCCGCATTCCCTGGGAAAGCCAGAGCCTCCAGAAGGCAGCCCGGTCCGCCCGGTATGCCGCGTTGTTAAAGTGAACTTTCACCTGATCCGAAAGGACCGGATTGTACAGCTCCCAGGAATCCGAAGGGTCCATGAGCGCCCTCATCTCTTCCCTCTCCTCTTCGGAGAAGGATTCCGGCTCCGCATTCCACACTCTGGAAAGCTGCATGATCGGCACGGTCAGAATCTCCTGACTCTCCTCCGATGTCGCCGAGACGGAAAAGGCCAGTCCCTTCGACACCCCCAGATACAGAAGAACCGGGAGCAGGAAAAGAACGGCTCTTCTCCAAAAGCGCCGGCGCCCTTCCTTTTTCCGGAGATTCTGTTCCTCCAGCGTTTCCTTCTTCGCTGTCCCGGCCGATTGGCCCTGGCTCTTCGCAGTTTTCCCTTCCCGCGCATTTCTCTTCCCCGCAGCAAAGGCGGCGGCAGACGCCAGAAGGACCAGGAAAACCACGTAGGCATAGACGCCGTTGTTGCGGAACAGCATCATCGCCGCGGCGGCCAGAACAAAGCCAGCCCCTGTGCTCCTGCTCTTCCTGCCTTTGCCGTGCAGGGTCTCATCCGCGGCCGTTTCGGATAAGGTATCTCTCTTCAGAGCCTGTGAAGAGTATTCTCCGGCATCCTCCACCAGAATTCTCCGCAGGAAGACCGTCATCAGAATGAGCGCCGCCCCGAAGATGCCGTCCTTGCAGCTGCAGAGAACGAACATCGTGATGACAGGACAGAAGGCATACCACAGGAAGCCGAACACGGAAACGCCGCGGCCCGCACGGCGCTTCCGGATTTCTCCGAGAAGAAGTGCAAACACCGCATTCAGAACGGCCGCCTGCAGGAGCAGATACGCGAAAATTCCGGCATTGTAGGAGCCGAGGACCTTGTGAACGGCAAGAATGATTCCGCCAAGGAGAAGGACATGCGCAAGCGGATGGTGCGTGGTGAAGCACCGCGTCTGTACCATGGCCAGCTCTTCCGCGGCATCGTAGACGAAAAATCCCGGATAGACGGCAAGAAGGGAAACAAGATCTGCGAGCATCCAGAAAATCCATGGAAAAAGGAAGTTTCTGCGCCGCTTCTGTCCTTCTGACAGTTTCGTTCCTTCCTTCCGGAAACGATTCTTCCTGGAACTGTTTTTCTCGTAGCCGGTCTTCCCGAAATTTACCGGTTCCCCGGGTTGTCTCTTCGCTCTCCGGTCCAGCCACGTCCAGAAAAAGACGCAGACCGCGGCAGTAAGGAGCCAGCGGAGAACGAACGAAAGAAGTTCCCCCGCTCCCGGTCTTCCAAGACAGCCGTTTCGCTCCAGCATGCCGCCGACAAGGCACGCCGCCGACAGGCCGAAGCCATAGATTCCTGCCAGTATCCAGTCTCTCTTTTCCACGTTTCGTATCGTCATCTTTATTCTTTATCCGGCAGGAGGAGCGGCGCCATGGCAAACAGCATCACAATCGTGTACGGATTGCTGAAATGGAAAATCCACTCCACCATTCCCGTCAAACCGAATCCCGTCGCCAGAAGGAACGGAAGAAGCGCATACCCGTCCTTTTTTCCCTGCTTCTTCGCATAGGAGAGGGCCGTTCCCCAGACACCCAGGACGACGGCGAGCAGCAGCACGCCAGCCGGGATTCCGCTGTCATATGCCGTCTGCAGGAAGATGTTATGCGCATGCACCGCAATCTCCCCGCTCTCCAGCGGAACGCCCATCTCATCATGACCGGTCCAGTTCAGCCGCTTCAAATACGCAAGATACAGCCCCATTCTTCCATTGGAAAGGTCTCCCGTGTCAATGGACCCCGCCTCGAGCTCCGCCTGCGTGGCAAGGAGCATCGGTGCGGCAGGCTGCCCCAGCATTTTCCCGGAAGCCGGAAGGCCGCTCTTGTCTGCAGAGGCCAGCATGACATCCTGCACAGGCGCTGCCGTCTGCCGCAGGTCTGCAGTCCGGTAGCCCTGCGGAACATTCCACTCATTGCCGTAATAAATCTTCGATCCGATCTCACCGCCGAGAATCCGGTCGCCGAAGTCCCGGATGAAAATTTCCACATTCATGAACGCCGTGCAGTTCCATGTCACGTTGCGGAGAACCCAGTCGTCATACGGCTCGAGCTCCGTAAAACGCTGCGGATGCGCGTACACCGTGGAAATCAGCCTCTGTCCCGTGAAGGCCACCGGGAAGGTAAGAACCAGCACCAGAAGAAAGGACAGCAGGGTCTTTGCACCGGTTTTCAGACGGAAGCCAGGGCTCTTTTTCCCCGGCCCCAGGTTCCCGAGGTAGAACGCCGCGATCAGAAGGAGCAGGGCGAGAATCCCGATGCCGGACCGCGTAAGGCTCATGGCCATGTAAGAGCACGCAAGTCCCAGGAAAAAGGCCTCCTTCCAGGTTCTTGCCATTCTCCCGCGAAGATCCAGCCCCGCGCTCTCCCGCAATTTCCGGACAAAGAGCGTCACCGCCGCCGCGCAGACGATGACAAGATAATAGGCCGTCACGGTCGGCGTGTGGAAATGCATGGAAAACCGGCTGTACATGTAAGCAAGATAATACCGGTGCAGCATCGTGTAAGCCACTTTGAACGCAAAATCCAGAAGAATTCCCTCACACAGATCCTGCAGAAAACGATCCTTTCCTGTCCAGAAGCGGTAGCGCAGATAGAACAAAAGCCAGATGCCCGCAAGAAGCGGCGTCCAGAGTCTCGTATTCCGGAAAATCAGAATCCAGACCGTGAAGACAACGACAACCGCAAGAAGTCCCTTCCGGACACCGGTGAGAGGCTTCTGCTTCCTCCGGATCCGGTCCGCCAGCATGCAGATGAGCGACGTCACTGCCACCGCGGCGGCTGCGCAGGCAGCCGCTCTCGACGTCGTCACGGAATTCTTCCAGGCGGCCTCCGCATCCTCTGCGGCGGGAATCCGGCTATGTACGCTGTAGATTACCGCGAGCAGCACGCTGACCACCGTCACGGCCGCCGTCTTCGCGTTGCAGTTGGAGGCAATGTCTCCCATCAGAAGCGTAATCAGGCAGATCAGCACCACAATCCACGCCATCGCCGTGTCATGAATGTAGTCGTTGGTGGCATTCATATAGTCCGCACTTTTGCTCATGATCAGCGCAATGCAGACGATGATGCCGTAATGCCAGATATTTTTCCTCGCAAGGGACTCGTTCACAAGATCCGGGATTTCCTCCCGGCTGTGCCAGAGGCCGTACAGGCACCAGCCAGCGCCGAGAAGAACCCCCGCTTCATAGATGAGAATATCCGGAATTCTTCCGTCGAACAGCCGGAGCGGCCAGACTGCAACAAAGGCAAGGCCGAACACCAGAATGGCGGCAGGCGTGAGGCCGGTCTGCATCGCCCGCAGCACCGAGGTTACCGTATTCCTCTCCGGGAATTTCCGGAAGAACAGGAACACCAGAAGAAAAGCCGCCGCGAAAACAGCCGTATAGCCCAGTCCGCGCACCATCGACGGCCCCTTCGTCTCCGCGATCCGGTACTGAAGAGAGGTCTTCAGCGCCGCCCCGTCGATTCCGCTGTCGTGGTAAAATCCGGTCTGATAGAGCGGCGCCTTGCCGGAGGCAAGGGCCTCCGCCTGTGATTCGAAGCCAACCGTGAAGCGGCTTCCCTCCAGTCCGCGCACCGTGTACACGTAGGTATCCCCGGGAACAAGATCCGCGTCCACGGAGACCGCCGCATAGGCGGGAACCTCGTCCGGAAGCGTCACCTCTTCCTCCGCAGTCAGCTCCATCGCACCGTTATCCAGCACGCGGAAGAGCTGGAACTGCGCCTTGCTTCCCGTCTGCACGGAATTCACGTAGAACTTCAGAATCTGCAGATGATCGTACTGCGCCGTGAAATACTCCCCGGCATCCTCATCCTCTGTCACCGCGTCGCTGACCTGAACCGGATCGAGCCCGGAGGCAAAGGTGTGGTCCTCCCGGTACAGCCGCATCGGCCAGATGGTCGCAAGGGCCACTGCCAGGACGATCAGGAGCCCTGCGTAAACCGCATTTTTCTTCTGTATTACCGTTCTCAGCATTTACTGCTCTTCCTCTTCCTTTCCGGTCTCTTCCCGTATCACATACTGCGGCGCACTGTTAACGGAAATATAGGTTCTCCCGATGTATTCGCCCGCAAGGCCCAGCATCAGCATGGTCATGCCGCCGAAGAAAATGATGGCCGTCATCAGGGCGGAGAATCCGACCGGGACGGCGGGATTCACCAGTTTTTTCACAATGGTATAAATGGCATAGACAAACGAGACCGCCGCGCAGAAGGCACCGATTGCCGTTCCGATCCGGAGCGGTTTGATCGAGAAGGCCGTAAAGCCGTTCATCCACAGGGCCAGAAGCTTCCCGAAGGTATAACCGCTTTTTCCCACCTCGCGCTTCCTGTGATGCACCGGCACATTCACGATATTCTTCGTCGTGCGCAGGACCAGTCCCAGAAGGTACGGGTAGGAATTCTGGTACCTGAGAACCTCATCCGCGACAAACCGGCGCATGGCGAAATAGCTGCTCACATACAGATCGTGCGGCTTGTTCAGCATTTTCTCCAGCATCTTCTCATTGACCCAGCTGCCGAAATTACGGAATGCCGAATGCTCCTTGTGGTCATAGCTTGCATAGGCGACATCCGCTCCCTCCCGGATTGCATCCAGAAGTTTTCCCACCTCGTCTGCGGGAGTCTGCCCGTCATCATCCAGGCAGACCACGATGTCTCCCGTCGTGCGGCGGATTCCCGCCATCAGGGCCGCATGCTGTCCGAAGTTCCGGGCAAGATCCAGACCGATGCGCTCCGTTTTCTCTTCGCAGAGCGCGCGGATGACCTCCCAGGTCTCCTTCCCGGATCCGTCATTGACCATCACAATTTCATGCGTATAGCCGGGGAGCTTCTCCATTGCCCCGTCAATCTCCCTCACGACACCCGCAAGCGTTTTCTCCGAGTGATAGCACGGAATGACAAAGCTGATTTTCTTATTTTCCTTCATAGCCGTAATCTTCTCTCTTAAGTCTCAGGAAATACATGTCCTTGCGGACTCCGTCGGTGCATTCCACCCCGGGGAGCACCCCCGCAATCCGGAAGCCTGCCCGCTCATATCCCTTCAGGGAAGCGGGATTGTCCTCGAAAATCCGGCAGACAATGTCGGAAAGTCCGAGTGCGCGGAAGCCGTAGTCGCAGGCCATCCGGATCATCCGGGCGCTGTACCCCTTCCCGATTGCCTCATCCTCGCCGATCCAGTCACCGCACTCCGCGTACTGCGGATGAATGTCATCCAGAACCGCGCAGCCGATCGGGACATCCTGCCTTGTTCCGTCCTCATCCGTCCGCTCCTCGCAGAAGATGAACTGCGCGACCCTCCCGGATTCCACCTTCTCGTGAAAATAGCGCTGCTGGCCGGCGAGAGTGAATTTTTCCCGGTAAATATAGCGTTTCTGCACTCTCGGATTGTTTCTCCAGTCCACGATGAGCTGTGAATCCTCCAGCGTCAGCGGGCGCATTTTCAGCTTCCCGTCCTCTGCAAGATAGGTTTTGTGCTGCTCTTCCATCGTTTTCATCCTCAGGCCTCCGCCCTCTGCTCAGGCGGAACGCATTCTCATTCCCTGCTTCTGTTTCTGATTCCGTCAGCAGTTCCCATGCTTCTGCCCGGACGAAACTTCACAGTACTGTGCAATATGCGAGATCCTGCACTCCCACCGCAGAAACCGCGGCCGTCATTCCACCGAATAAATCACCCAGTCGTTTCCGATGCAGTCCGCCTCTTTCACGGAAACCTTCTGTCCCTTCGCAGCATAGTACTGCGCAAGCCAGGAAAGATCCGCTTCTGCCTCGGCCGCCACATACACATTCTCATTTGCAAGGAGAATTTCATCCAGTGCGGGGGCCCTTTCTTCCTGCCCGGTTCCTGTTTCGTCTGCAGAGCTTTCTGCATTTTCTCCGGGATTTTCCGCTTCGTCCGCGGAGCCTTCTGCGTTTCCTCCGGGATTTTTTGTTTCCGCCGGAAGAACTCCCAGATTCTCCAGCTTTTCTCTCTCCAGCGGGCTCTTGCTCGCCCAGCCGCCC
>DAIMKA010000106.1:0-204 GCA_036721955.1 Lachnospiraceae bacterium
ACGAACCACCGGCGAGACCAATATCCGTCTTACACTGGATCTGGACGGAACCGGAAAGGCGGAGATTGATTCCGGAATCGGCTTTTTCGATCATATGCTGGATGCCTTTGCAAGACACGGGCTGTTTGACCTGAAGGTTTCCGTAAAGGGAGACCTCCGGGTGGACGGGCATCACAGCGTGGAGGACTGCGGCATCGTTCTGGG
>DAIMKA010000106.1:218-1491 GCA_036721955.1 Lachnospiraceae bacterium
CGGAAGGCCGTGGGGGACAAGAAGGGAATCCGCAGGTACGGATACTTTGTCCTTCCGATGGATGAGGCGCTGGTTCTGTGCGCCGTGGATCTGTGCGACCGCCCGTACTTCGTTCTCTCCGGGGGAGAGAAGTACGAGTCGGTTCCGATGGTGGGGGCTTTCGACACGCAGCTGGTCCGCGAGTTCTTCTATTCGGTCAGCTACGCGGCGGGAATGAATCTGCACTTCCGCATTCTGGAGGGGACCAACGCGCACCACATCATCGAGGCCATGTTCAAGGCCTTTTCCAAGGCTCTGGATATGGCGGTGTCGAAGGATCCGCGGATTGAAGATGTGCTGAGCACGAAGGGAACGCTGTGAGGCGGAGAACTTTCGGAGCATGCAGGACCGAAATGCGTATGATGCAGGATGGAAAAGCGGGAAATTACCTGCAGCGGCGTGACTTCTGACGGCGAAGCGTCACAGGAACGCCGCGCAGGTGATTTTCCGGAAAAAGAATACGGAAAAACAGAGGGACGGAGAGAAGAATGGAACAGGGACTGAAGAAGTTTGTCGCATGCATTTATCTGAAAGAGGGAAAGGCGACGCGCGGTCTTACGGACCACACGGTTGTCAGTGAGAATCCGGTGGAGCTGGCCTTGAAGTATGCGGCAGGCGGCGTGGATGCGATCCTTATTTTCGATCAGTCGGATGGCGACGCACAGCATGACGAGGCCATCGGCATCATCCGGCAGATCTGCGCGGGAGCCGGTGTTCCCATTTACGGGGCAGGACATGTCAACCGCCTGGAGGATGTGAAAAAGCTGATCTATGCGGGGTGCGCGAAGGCTGCGCTCAACTTCTCCAAGGAGAGCAACATTGAGATGCTCAAGGAGGCGGCGGAACGCTTCGGCAGGGACCGGATCGCGGCCTGCTACCGCGCGGCGGACGACATCCGCGCGCACAGGGACGCCATTGTCAGCTTCGTGGACGAGCTGATTCTCATTGATGAAAAGGACGTCCGCGGCGCCCTGAAGATCGAGGAGGTTCCGTCCATCTTAACGCTCCCGGAGATTTCTCTGGACAAGATTCTGGAATTCGGACAGCTGCAGAGCGTCAGCGGCATTTCCGGAAACGCAGTCAATGACAACATTGATCAGATTTCCGATTTGAAGAAGCTGTGCCGGGAGAACGGCATCACCGTCTCGCAGCACCACGCGAGATTTTCCTGGAGCGATTTCAAAAAGGATCCGCAGGGACTTCTTCCGGTTGTGGTGCAGGAGGCGTCTACGGG
>DAIMKA010000106.1:1501-6562 GCA_036721955.1 Lachnospiraceae bacterium
AATTCCGACGGCATGCTGCCTGTTGTGGTGCAGGACTGCGGCACCTCGGAGGTGCTGATGGTCGCCTACATGAACGAGGAGGCCTACAACAACACGGTCTCCACGGGGAGGATGACCTACTGGTCCCGCAGCAGGAAGGAGCTCTGGATCAAGGGAGAGACGAGCGGGCACTTCCAGTATGTCCGGTCGCTCTCTGCGGACTGCGACATGGACACGCTTCTTGCGAAGGTCGATCAGGTCGGCGCGGCCTGCCACACCGGACATCACAGCTGCTTCTTCCAGCAGGATCTCGTCCTGAAGAAGGAGCCGGAGATCGATCCGATGAAGGTCCTGGAGCGCGACTACCGGACCATTCTGGAGCGCCGGGATCATCCGAAGGAGGGCTCTTACACCAATTATCTGTTCGACAAGGGCATCGACAAGATGCTGAAGAAGCTCGGCGAGGAGTGCACGGAGATTGTCATCGCAGCCAAGAATCCGGATTCGACGGAGACGGTGTATGAGATCGCGGATCTGATGTATCACCTGATGGTGGTGATGGCGCAGAAGAACATCACCTGGAAGGACATCACGGAAGAGCTGGTGCGAAGAGCCAAGAACGAATAACGGCGGGAAGCACAAAGGAGAAATCTCCGCAGATACAGAAAAGAGAACGACAGGACAAGAGAAGACGAATAAGACAGTGGATCAATAAGGATCCCCTCTCTGCCAGATACAACTGGAGGAGAGGGGATTTTTGCTGCCTGCAGAAAGCCCTGCACACTGCACATGCGGGCACCACATGTTCCGGGACCCGTTCGTGTTGCGCACCACACGTTCCGGGACCCGTTCGTGTAATCTTATTATGAAATTCCGACGCTCTGCCAGTCGTCCGAAGGGCAGATGCCGATGTAGGTTTTGCCGGGATTCAGTGTGATTTCGGTACCGGAGGCATAGTAATACTTCGTCGGAGCCGTCTCGGAGGCCTTCTTCCAGAGAATCGGAACTGCCTTCCCGCCGGTCAGATACCAGCCGGAGCCCTCGCCGATCACGTTGTAGATCAGATACCCGTTCCGGTCATACTGGGTGAAGGTGCAGTCCTGCAGGAGGATGTTCCGGAAGGCCACGGACTGCTTGTCCTCGGAATCCACGGCGGGCTTGCTGCCCTCGTAGTAGTCGTACAGGCCGGTCGCCGCGTTGTAGGACAGATACGGCTTCGTGTGCCGGAAGCAGGAGAGCTGGCAGAGCACCCCGCTCACGCCGCCGAGCTGTGCAAGGTCGGTCGGTGCGAAGGAAAAATGCGTCTGCGCGAGCGTCTGGGTAACCGGCGTCGTATAGAAAGCGGAGATGCCGCCTGCTGCCGCTCTTCTTGAAATCTCACCGCCCTTTGCGTACTCCGTGAACTCCGAGGGCTTGCCGTTGCGGATCCGGGAGAAGCCTCCGGAAAGGTGCCGGATGCCGGTGGAGGCAAAATAGGGATTATTGTAAAAGGGACCTCCGTCGTGGATCAGGATGGCATCCCACTCCGAGGCAAGAAGAATATTGGTCGGCCGGGTGGAGCGGATGTTGCCGATCTGTCCGACCGACTGCCAGTCCTTGTAGACGGCCATCAGACGCGTGACCCGGTTGTTGGCCGTGGAATTCATCATTTCATAGACAACGTCTGCGTCAGCAAGGCCCGCGTGAGGCAGTGCGCGAAGATCATTGTCGATCATGACGGCGACGGGACGCTGGGCGGCGAGGGCACTGCTGATGGGAAGGCCTGTCAGTTCGGAGGCATAGCTTTCCGTGTTCCCGGTCTGCGCGGCAGCCGGCGCTTCGGCCGCCATGGCAGATACGGAGGCAGCGGGGGAACCTGCGGCAGCGAAGGCACACATCGCGGTCATCAGGAAGAGAATCAGCTTTTTCTTCATTGGTTTCCTTTCTTGCCGCAGAATAACAGCGGCAGTGCGGATTGACGAAAGACATATTTTATAATTATAACAGAAAACAGACCTTTCATGGAAGAAAAGAAAGCACATTGACGAAGAAAAACGGGGAAAATGTCGGGAGGAGCCTTAAATCTGCAATGCCGCCGCAAAAGCGTTTGTCAAAGCGGGACGCGGGAAATATGAAGGCAACATCGATATGCTGCTTTCAAACTGCAGCATCAGTGCTGACGCTGAGGCAAAAAAGAAAGAACAGGGAGGTACTATGTTTGCGTGTCCGAACTGCGGAGCGGGACTCCGGTTTGACATCGAAAGCCAGAAGCTTCGGTGCGATTACTGCGATTCTTCCTTTGATGTGGAGAAATACCCTTATGAGAAATCCGCGAAGGAGAGCACTCTTTATGACGTGACGGTCTTCACATGCCCGGCCTGCGGCGGAGAGATCGAGAGCACGGAGAATGAAATCATCCAGTTCTGCCCGTTCTGCGGCGCGTCGGATGTCCTCTCCTCGCGCGTGGAGGGAAGAAAGCGCCCGAAGCGGATCATTCCGTTCCAAAAGACGAAGGAGGACTGCATGGAGGCCTTCCGGCAGAAGGCCCGGTATTCCCTCTTTGCTCCGAAGGAGCTGCGCGATCCGGCGTTTCTGGAGGGCTTTCGCGGCATCTATCTGCCGTACTGGGACTATGAGATCTCACAAGGGGCCGAGGGCGACGGCGTGACCTTTGAGGCAACGAAAACAAACGGTGAGTACGTGGATACGTATCGGATCACGGTTCCGCTCGCCGCCAGGCTGGAGGGAATTCAATACGACGCCTCCAGCTCCTTTGATGACAGCATCGGGGAAGAGATTGCGCCGTTTGGCGACAAGCGGCAGCAGAAGGACTTTCTTCCCGGGTACCTTGCCGGCTTCTACGCGGACACGGCGGATGTCCCGGCGGAGATTTATGAGGACAAGATCCGGGACTACGCGAATGAACGGACGAAGGCGGAGCTGACAAAGCGCTACACGGATCGCGGCTACACCATCGGGGCCTTTCCGGATGAAGACGAGGCCTTCCATACGCACATCGAGTCGGCGGACCGTGTGCTGCTGCCGGTCTGGTTTCTGACCTGGAGGAGAAACGGGCGCGTCGCCTACTCGGTGGTCAACGGCGAGACGGGAAAAATTGCGGCGGACATTCCGGTGGACATCCGCCGGTATCTTTTGTGGTCGCTTGTCCTTGCGGTTCCGATTTTCGCTCTGCTGAATGTATTTCTGTCTGCAACGGCGCCGTCCGCGATGACGGTGTCCGGGTTTCTCGCGGCGCTGTGCGGGTTTATTTATCTCTGGAATATGAGAAAGCTCATCCGGCGCGATACCCACGAGGAGGACCTCGGCTACCGGTATGTGCACCGCCTGTACCGCAGGAAAACAGGTGCAGAGAGGGAACAGGACGATGCCGGGATGGAAAACGGTGCCGGGCAGAATACATCGGATCCAGGGGACCGGCTGGAGGAGCTGGACGAGCGGATGGAGGCCGGTGTCCGGAAGGCGAAAAAAGGCTTTCGGAAGGCAGCGTTTTCTTTTGCCGGGTTCGTTCGCCGGATCGGCATCGGAACGGTGGTGTTCTTCGCCATTGTGTTCCTGTCCTGGGCAGATGACTTCGGTTTCTCCATGGTGGATCTGTTCGGATCCCATGTGCCGTTTCGGACGTTCTCCTCGGCGGTCCTTGCGGTTCTGGCCGCGGCTATCGCGTGCGGGGCTCTCTGGTACGGAAGGAAGGCGGGAGACCGGAAAATGATCGCGGAGGCACTGCTCCCCGCCGCGGCGATCATCGCAGTGATTGTCGTGCAGGGCCGGAATCCGGTGGAGGACTACATTTATTATGCCGGGATGCTGGTCTGCCTTGTGTTCATCGCGATGACACTGACCGCGCTGATTTTCCGCTACAACATGCTCTCCACGCATCCGATCCCGAACTTTCACGACAGAAAGGGCGGAGGAGGAACGAAGACGGCGGCCGCGTTTCTTGCCCTTGCCGTCGGAGCGTCCCTTCTTGCGCCTTTCCTTTCTTCGCGGAAGGCCCTGGCCTGGACCGATGAGGAATCGGTCGTTTATACCAATGAGGAGACAGGATATTCCGCATTCATCCGCGATGAGGAGGAGCTTCTGACAGAGGACGAACGGAAGGAGCTTGCGGAATACATGGAGCCGATGACGGATTACGGAAACGTGATGTTCCTGACCGTCGACGGCGATTACGAGGATCCGGTGGATTATCTGGAGTGGAACTACGGGGACTGGTTTTACGAGGACGGAACGATTTTTATGATCGAGATGTCCAACCGGCAGCTGAGGCTGGAGAATTCCGGAATCATCCGGGACACCATCACGCCCTCCTACAGCGATTCCATCATGGACAATGTTTACCGGCTGGCATCGGAGGGAGAGTATGCCCTCTGCGCAGAGGAAGTGTTCTATGAGTGCACGGTTCTGATGGACGGCGGGCACATCGCAAGGCCGATGAAGTACATCTGCAACGCGTTCCTTGCGCTTATCTGCGCACTTCTTGTCAACTACCTTGCCGTCCGCGCGAGCACGCACAACCGCAGGATCACGAAAAAAGAGCTGGCGGCCGCAGTGGCGGCTTCGGTGGTCTACGGCGGAGCGCAAACTACACGGATCGCGCACCGGAAGATTGAAACCTCTTCCGGAGGAAGCAGCGGCGGCCATTCCGGAGGCGGCGGAGGAAGCTTCGGAGGAGGCGGAGGTGGCGGCGGTCACTCCGGCGGAGGACACGGATTCTGAGAAGGAATCCATGAGCGATTTCCCATGCCTGTGCGATTGCGGCATCCGATGGGAGTATTCTGTGCTTCACTGCAAAAATCCGGAAAGAGGTGCCAGGAGGCGTTTCTTTTTCCGGACACAGGAAAATATCTTCCGGATTCAGGCTGTTTACAAGAAGAGAAAACCATGCTAGATTAAACTGTACCAATACAGATAGTACAGTCATCAGAAGAGGTAGTACGCTTTATGAACAGACACAGGTTTCTGATTTTCCCGCTGGCTCTCGCGCTGGCAGGCTCCATGGGCCTTTCGGCCTGCCATAAAAATGACGGCGATGACCTGCAGACGGACGCCGGGCCCTCCATCGAAACCGCGGTACGCACGGAC
>DAIMKA010000107.1:0-208 GCA_036721955.1 Lachnospiraceae bacterium
GCTGCGCATCACCAGGCTTCCGGACGGACCGTTTCCCTATCAGGACCTTCTGGAAAGAGAAGAGGAGGAACTGTTCGGCAAACTGGACGCGCTGGGAGAAGAGGCGCGGCGGGAGACGGACATGGAAAAACTTCGAGGGATGCTGCTCTCTGCAGCCTCTTATCCGCTCGGGCGCCTTCCCGTGATCCGCGGCGCGGACAAGCAGGGC
>DAIMKA010000107.1:218-6532 GCA_036721955.1 Lachnospiraceae bacterium
AAGAAAAGGATGCAGGCTCTTTCCGACAGCATCTCGGAGGATCCGTCTCTTACGGTACAGCGAATGCAGCAGGCGGAGGGACCGGTCCGGACGCTCCTGGACCTTACGCTCGGCTACCGGAAGCTCTTGCAGGAGGTCAAGAAGGAGAGAAATGTCATCGACTTCTCGGACCTGGAGCATATGGCACTGGAGATTCTGGTGGAGAGAAAAGAGGACGGAACCCTTGTCCTCCGGAAGGCCGCGGAGGGGTACCGGAAGTATTTTGACGAGATTCTGATCGATGAGTACCAGGACAGCAACGAGGTGCAGGAGCTTCTTCTCTCCGCCATTGCGGGAGAAAAGGGTGCGGGATTTTCCGGCTGCGCGGACGGCCGTTATGCCCGCTTTATGGTGGGAGATGTCAAGCAGAGCATTTACCGCTTCCGGAACGCAAGGCCGGAGATTTTCGAGGAAAAATACGAGACCTACCGCGAGAATGACAAGGAGACGGAGCGGATCGATCTGGATCAGAATTTCCGCTCGCGGAGGGAAGTGCTGGACGCGGCCAACGCGGTTTTCACCAAAATCATGCGCCGGGAAATCGGCGGCGTGGAGTACGATGAGAGCGTTTCTCTGAAGCCGGGGGCCGGCTATCCGGAGCCGGAAGCGCCGGAATCCGAAGCCGGTGACGGCGTGGAAACGGGAGATGATGCGGAAGAGAACAGGATCCGGAAGAGCCCGTATCAGACCGAGCTCCTTCTGGTGGACGGAAGCCGGAAAGAAGATGACGCTCAGGATGCGGAATCGGACAGAGCCGCGGGGGCAAAGGACGGGGCTTCGGATTCCCCGGAGGAAGAGGAGGACCCCGTTGCGGCGCTCTCCTCCGCGCGCAAGGAGGCTCTTGCCGTGGCCCAGAGAATCCGTGAACTGGTGGGAACGCTTCCCGTGACGGATGAAGAGACGGGGAAGCTTCGCCCGGCGAGGTACGGCGACATGGTGATTCTCCTTCGCTCCACCTCCGGCAGACAGGATGCGTTCCGGGAGGTGTTCGAGAAGGAAGGGATTCCTTTGTACCTCGAATACAAGGGAGGATATTTTGCCGCAGAGGAAATCCGCGCAGTCCTGCAGGCACTGCGCGTCATTGACAATCCGAGACAGGACATCCCCCTGTACGGCGTGCTGCGCGGATATTTCGGAGGATTCTCGCAGGATGAAATCGGAGCGCTCCGGGGAATTTTCCGGGACGATGGGGAGAAGCTCCTGTATGACTGCGTGCTCGCGGCAGCGGGAGAGGAGCAGACGGGGGCTGAGAAGCCGGAATGCCGGGATGCTCTGCATACGGCCTGCAGCGGCAGGGCGGAGGAAGGAACGGACCAGACCTGCAGCGGAGAAAATGCCGGGAAAGAGGCCTTTGGAGCAGCAGTTTCCGGGGCACTTCGCGATCACTGCAGGGAGTTCCTCTCCTGGCTTCGCTACTACCGGGAGAAGATGTCGACGACGCCGATTCACGAGCTGATCGGCGAGCTCATCCGCAGCACGGGGTACGAGGATTATGTGCGGGCGCTTCCCGCGGGCGCAAGAAGAGCCGCGAATCTTCACTCGCTTCTCGTGAAGGCGGGAGCCTTCGAGCAGGGCGACTATGCAGGTCTTTTCCGGTTCCTCCGCTACATTGACCAGATGCACGAGTTCGATGTGGACTACGGCGAGGCAAGTGTCCTGGATGAGAATGCGGATGTGGTGCGGCTGACCACGATTCACAAGAGCAAGGGCCTGGAGTATCCGGTCTGCTTTGTCTGCGGCCTCGGGGCAAGGCATCCTTTTTCCCGGGATCTTTCCGGGTCACTGATTGTGGACACGGATCTGGGTCTCGGCGTCAGTCTGGTGGTACCGGAGCTTCGCAGCAGCATGCCGACGCTTCGTCAGAAGACCGTTGCCGCGAAGATTGCGAGGGATGCGCTCGGCGAAGAGCTTCGTGTCCTGTATGTCGCGATGACAAGGGCCAAAGAGAAGCTGATCCTGACCGGCTTCGTCCGCGATGCGGACAAAACAGAGAAAAAGATTCAGACGGCGATGGCGGCAGTCCGGCTTCCTTCGCTTCATCTCCCGGTTTCCCTGATTCGCTCGTCCTCCGGCTATCTTCCGCTCATTCTGGAGAGCATGGAGGCACTGAAGGCGGAGGGCAGGGAACCGATCCGCCTGCGGAGAGTGTCGGTCTCGGACCTTCGCCTGTCGGAGCTCGAGAACCGGGCGGCGCAGGGAGAGCTCCTGGGAACCCTTCATCTGATGGAGAACGGCGGGCTCCTGGCACTTCCTGACCAGGAGCTTGCCAGGGATCTGGAGAAGAGGTTCTCCTGGCGGTATCCGTATGAGAATCTGCGGGGACTGTACACGAAGACGACGGTGACGGAGCTCAAGCGTTCCTCCATGCTCACGGAGAGTGAGGTGACGCAGCCGGGCGAAGGGGCGGCGGAGCTGTATCCCGGGGAAGAAGATCCGGATGCGGGCCGTTGGAACGAGCCGGAAATGGCGGGAGCCGAAAAAGAGCTCCCTGTCCCGCGTTTTGCCGGAGAGGAAACAAGGCAGCAGACTGTACCGACTGGTTCTGCAGCACTGTGTGAGCAGGAGCAGGAGGAAAGTTCCAAAGCGGAACAAGAAAAGAGTTCGGAGATCCTTCTCTCCGGAAGCGCACGCGGAACCGCCATTCACCGGATGTGCGAGAAGATCGACTATCACGTCTGGAAGGATCCGGCCGGTGTGACTGCGGAGGAATTCGAGAGCCGCGTGGCGCAGCTTCTCGGTGCGGGAACCATTCCGAAGGAATACGTGCCGGTTCTGACGCCGGGAAGGTTCCTTCCGTTTCTCCGGTCGAGGACGGCGGCGCGTATGGCGGCGGCGGACGGGAAGAATGTTCTGAAACGAGAGCAGCCCTTTGTCCTCGGCATTCCGGCCAGCCGCCTGAACGCAGGCTTCCCGGAGGATGAGACGATCCTGATTCAGGGTATCATCGATGCCTTTTTCCTGGAGGGAGAAGGGGAGAATCTCCACGCCGTGGTCGTGGACTATAAGACGGACCGGGTGAAGAACATGGAAGAGCTGGCGGACCGCTACCGGATCCAGCTGGACTACTACGCGCAGGCCCTCTCGAAGATGCTGCGGCTTCCGGTGACGGAGCGGATCATTTATTCGTTTCATCTGCAGCGGGAGATTTCTGTCTAAAAACGGGAGATCTCTATCCGAATCGGGAAGAACGGCCGGCTGCCGGGAAGAGGCGGTCGGGCCGAACAGCGGGCGGTGAGAAGACCTTCGTATAAGAAAAACGGCGGCGGTGAGAAGATGGGGCATACCCGGCGGAGAAAAAGTAGTTGCTGATCAGAGGAAAGGCTTGAAAGTGGAAAATTCATTATTGACCAAAAGAGTCAAAGAACTCTCGCAAAAGGCGTATCAGGGAAATTTCGTGACGCACACGCAGTTTCTCACGGCTTCGGAGCAGTCGGAATTTCTGGAGGCCGCGGGGAAGAATGCCGTGGATCCGCAGGATGAGAGCAGAAGCTCCGGGACATTTCAGGGCGTGCCGTGGATCCTCTTCGGAGGAACCGCGGAGGCGGAGAGAAGAGTTCTCTGCTTTCTTCCGGATTATCTGGACAAGGAGACCTTTCTTCTGCAGGAAGAGGCGGAGCCGGAGGTGGTCGCCTGCATTGAGGTTTCTCCGGTCAACCGGAGGTTTGCGGAGGAGCTGACGCACCGGGACTACCTCGGGGCACTGATGAACCTCGGCATCGAACGGGACCGGATCGGCGATATCCTCACGGATTCGGAGACGGCGTTCCTGTTCGTGATGTGCGACAACGCGGACCTGGTTCAGTCGGAGCTCATCCGGATCCGGCACACCAGCGTGAAGTGCCGGAGGGTCCCTGTCTCCGCCTGTACCATCCGGCCTGAATTCGAAGAGCTGGAAGGCTCCGTTTCCTCAGAACGTCTGGACGCGGTGCTCGCGATGGTCTATCATCTGTCGCGTGGAAAAGCGCAGGAGCTGGTGGAACAGGAGCTGGTTTTCGTGGACGGCAGGACCGCGTACAGCGGGGGCTATGATCTGAAGCCGGGCAGCCGGGTGTCGGTGCGCGGACACGGCAAGTTTCAGTACCTCGGTGTCGGCGCGCAGACGAAAAAGGGACGATTTTACGCGAAGGTGAAGATCTGGAAATAAATGCCGGATATCCGGACGGATCAGAATTGTCCGCACAGGAGCAGGAGAAAAACCGGGCGGATTACGGTTCGGGGACAGAGATGTCCTGCAATCACCGGACAAAAAGGCCGAAAACAGACGAAGGAGTAAGGAAAAGAGATGGATCAGAGCAGGCAGAAGGAAACAGAACAGAAAATACAGGAATGGATTGACCGGCTGCATCTGGAGGCACATCCGGAGGGCGGCTGGTTTTCGGAGGTCTATGCGGCCCCCGCGGAGTACGGAAGCTCGAGGGACGGGCGTGTGATGGGAGGAACCATTTATTTCCTTCTGGGAAAAGAGGACATTTCCCACTTCCACGTCATTGACTGCGATGAGATCTGGTATTTCCATGAGGGATGCGGCGTGGAGCTCTGGCTCCTGAATCCGGAGAACGAAACCGCAGAGTGCCGCAGGCTCGGCTGCGGGAAGGGAGAGGAGCCGATGGTGGTGATCCCGAAGGGAGCCGTTTTCGGTGCCAGGAACAGTGATCCTTCCGGCTACACGCTGATGAGCTGCGCAACGATGCCGAATTTTCATTATGAAGGCTTCCGGCTGACCGGCCAGGAGGAGCTCCTGCGGCAGTTCCCGAAGGAAGAGAAGCTGATCCGGGAAATGGCGTTTGCGCACACGGACGGGCAGAAGGAATTGTAAGAGCGGATTACGATTCAGTCCATCCCGGATTTCGTTACGAAAACCCTGGTGCGGAACCGTTGCAAACAGATTCCGGGCATTCAGGAAGAAACAGCTGTGGTAAACTGCAGGACAGAATACGGAAGGAACAAAAGGAGACTGACGATGGGAGCAAACGAGCTGAACACGCAGCAGGAAAACGAAGAGGAAATTCTTCGGATCATTCGCAGCAAAAATTCTCCGAAAATTATTAAGGACAAGCTGGAAGACTATCATGAGAATGACATCGCGTCCATTCTTCCGAAACTGAGCGCGCGGGAGCGCGAGAGCCTGTACCGGCTCCTCGGGAACGATCTTCTGGCGGATGTCATGGAGCATCTGGATGAAGAGGAGTCCACGGTTTATCTGCAGGAAATGGATCCGCGGAAGGCCGCCGAGGTTCTGGAGCAGATGGAGCCGGACGACGCCGTTGACCTCCTGAAGAAAACGGATTCTCCCGCGAAGAAGGCCTGGATGGAACTGATGAGTGATGAGGCGAGAATGGCCCTGCACAGTCTGGCTGCCTACTCCGAGGACACCATCGGTTCCCGCATGACGACGAATTTCGTCACGCTGACCTCCACGCTCTCCATCAAGGACGCCATGTCCTCCATCATTGATCAGGCAGCCGCGCATGACAACATCAGCTCCATCTATGTTCTGGACGAGAACGGGATTTTTTACGGAGAAATTGATCTCAAGGACCTCATCATTGCAAGGCAGGGGACGAATCTCGCGGACATCATCGTCACGGCGTACCCGTATGTCTACGCGGACGAGAAGATTGACGACTGTCTGGAAACCATCAAGGAGTATTCCGAGGAATCCATTCCGGTCCTGTCGGAGGACAATCACATCCTCGGCGTCATCACGTCGCAGGACGTCGTGGAGGTCGTGGACGATGAGATGGGCGAGGATTACGCAAAGCTCGCCGGTTTGTCCGATGAAGAGGATCTCAACGAGCCGCTTGCCCGCAGTATCAAAAAGCGTCTCCCGTGGCTGATTCTCCTTCTGTTCCTCGGCATGTGCGTCTCCAGTGTGGTCAGCCTGTTCGAGGCGGTGGTCGCGCAGCTGACGGTGGTCATGATTTTCCAGTCCCTGATTCTGGATATGTCCGGAAACGTCGGCACACAGTCGCTGGCGGTCACCATCCGCGTCCTGATGGACGAGCATCTGACGGGAAGGCAGAAAGCCCATCTTGTCTTCAAGGAATCCCGGATCGGCTTCCTGAACGGTATTTTCCTGGGAATCCTCGCCCTCGGCGGGATCGGCGTGTACCTCATGGTGTTCCGGCATCTTCCGGCGGGAAGCGCCTTTGCGATTTCCGGCTGCATCGGCATTGCGCTGGTCCTTGCGATGCTGATCTCGGCGCTCGTCGGCACGGTAGTCCCGATGTTCTTCAAGCAGATCGGCGTGGATCCCGCAGTGGCCTCCGGTCCGC
>DAIMKA010000108.1:0-6469 GCA_036721955.1 Lachnospiraceae bacterium
GACCTGGCACTCCTTGTCCCAGTTGGTAACAGAAGGGTTATAGGGCATCAGAACCTTGATGGGGAAGGTGCAGCCCGCGGCGGTCAGCTCTTCTTTTGCCTTGTCGCGGTACTCCTGTGCCTTGGAGGCATCGAAGCTGTCGCCGTCCGTGATGTCCTTCAGGGCATCATACTGTGTGTAATCCTTTCCCGCCGCTGCCGCGAAGTTGGCAGGAGTGACGGTGTTGTTCAGAAGCTTCTCCGGATTGTACGGCTCGGAAACCGTCAGGGCCTTGACGCGGTCCAGGGATGCCATCAGAGCCTTGCGGAAGTTCTCGTTGTTGACGGCGATCTTCCAGTTGTCCGGCTCGTACTCCGCATCAAACTGCGGATCGAAGTTGAAGCAGAAGAAATAGCTGAAGGAGTTGTCCGGTCTGGAGCCGTGCACCTGATCCTTCACGGCGTCGTCGTTCAGCCAGGAATCCAGAAGGTCCGCGCTGATGCTCGCATAGTCGATCTCACCGTTCTTGTACATGTTGGCTTCTACACTGGTCGCATCCGCGTTGTAGGTGGAAACCACCTCGTCCAGATAGACGTGATCCTTGTCCCAGTAGGACTGGTTCTTCGCAAGGACGTGCTTCTCCTGCGGCTCATAGGTCTGAAGAACAAAGGCTCCGTTGTACCAGAGGCTCTCATTGTCGAGGCCGAAGGAATCGCCGTATTCATCCAGGCACGCCTGGCAGACCGGCATATAGGATGTGTAGGAAACAATGCTCGTAAAGAAGGAGCAGGGAGCATCCAGCGTGTAAACCAACGTGTAGTCATCCGTTGCCTCAACGCCGATGTCCTCGGGATTCACAGGATCCACGGGTTCCAGCTTCTCGCCGTCCTCGTCCGTGTCCTTGGTTCCGTTGTCGCTCGCCAGCATGTAGGCAGTGTAGTCGTAATAGGCCTGTGCGTTGTGAACGACGGCACCGGTGTTGTACATGTACTGGTTGTCCGACTCGTTCGCGGCGTCATTGACGTAGCGTGCCGCAGCGACCCAGTCATTGGCCGTCACATCGGCCATCTCCTCGCCCTTGTCATTGACCCACTTGACACCCTTGCGGATGTGGAAGGTCCACTGCGTCATATCGTCATTCGATTCCCAGCTCTCTGCAAGTCCGGGAGTAATGTTGCCGTACTGGTCATAGTCCACCAGACAGTCAATGATGTTCGCGCTGATGGCGTAGTCATTGGTGGTACTGGTCGTCAGATAGTTCAGGGTCTGCACCTCGCCGGTATAGAGCGTCCGGAATGTGGTCTTCTCTCCGTTCTCTCCGCTTCCGCCTGTGGAACCTGAGGAGCTGCTGCCGCAGGCTGCCAGTGACAAAGCCATCACGCCCGTCAGAAGGCCCGCAAGAATCCTGCCGGTTTTCTTCATAACTTTTTCCTCCTTTTTTGCAGAAAGCATTTCTTCCTTCCGTCCAGACAGTCGTCCGGCTCTCTTTTGTGAAAGAAGAAAAAATCGTCTGTAAAACTTTCTGTATAATTGTATACGATAGTACAGCCCGTCGCCTTTTCTGTCAATAGGAAAGTCATCCGTCCAATTTCCGTTTCTTTCCATCTCTTCTTTAATTTATAATCATTCACCCGCAGGACGGCTGCAGGCAGGAGTCCCGGAACGTCTCCTTAAAAAAAGAAGTTTCGCAGGATTGCATACAGTGATACAATTTATGAAAATGCGGTTGGGCTTCACCGGAGCGGCACTTTGCCCCGCGTTTCCGGAAGAGCAGGCCGCACGCATGACAATCATTCAGGAGGACCTGCGCATGAAATACATTGATATGCACTGCGATACCATTTCCGAGATCTGGTATTCCCGGCTCCGCGGGCAGAACAAGACGCTCCGGAAAAGCGACCTCATGATCGATCTGGAACGGCTGAAAAAGGGAGACTGCCTCTGCCAGAATCTCGGCCTTTTCGTGGATCTCCACCGGAGAGCCGACTTCATTCAGCACCCGGAGGAGCCGTCTCCCGCCGCGTCCCCGGTCACGACTCCGGGAGGAAGCGCCTCTTCTTCCGGTCCGTCCAAGGATCCGGCCGCGGAGGAAGCTTACCTGGATCCCTGGTACACGGTTTCCTGTCTCGTTCAGGTCTTCCGCGAGGAGCTTGCCGCGAACGCGGATCTCATCTCCCAGGTCACGACCGGCGACGAAATCCGCGCCAACGAGAAGGCGGGCCGCATGTCCGCCCTGATGACCATCGAGGAGGGCGGCTGCTGCGAGGGTTCCCTGGAGCATCTGAAGGAGCTGTACGACGCCGGAGCCAGAATGATGACGCTCACCTGGAATCACGAGAATGAGCTGGCAAGCCCCAATCATCCGGACAAGGCGCACTATTTTGAATTCGTTCCGACCGGCGACCACGGCCTCAAAAAGCGCGGCGTGGAATTCGTCGAGGCCATGCAGGACATGGGAATGCTCGTCGATGTCTCCCACCTTTCGGATGCCGGATTCTACGACGTCTGCCGCATCGTGAAGGGACCGTTCGTTGCCAGCCATTCCAATGCGCGGGCCGTCTGCGGGTGCGGCCGCAACCTCACCGATGACATGATCCGCAAGCTCGCCGAGCACGGCGGCGTCACCGGCATCAACTTCTGCCCGGAGTTTCTGGAGCCGAAGGAGAAGGATCCCCGCCAGAGTCTCAAGGCCATCGCCGCCCATGCCCGCCACATCATGAACGTCGGCGGAAGGGAATGCCTTGGCATCGGCACGGATTTTGACGGCATTGACGGGCTTCTGGACTACGGCAGCGCCGACAGGCTCCCGCTCCTTGCCGAGGGCCTGGAAAAAGAAGGCTTTACGCAGGAAGAAATAGAGAGTATCTTCTATAAAAATGTACTTCGCGTCTACGACGAAGTTCTCTGACAACGCACACAGGAGGAACACCCATGGAACCATTCCGCTACAACGATCTGGAGGCACTCGGCACCGCGCTTCCCACTGACATTGAAAGCCGCAAGCAGTTCGGTGATTTTGACGGCGAGGCACGTCTCATCGACCAGTGGCTGCAGAAAGACATCTGCGAGAACCTGAAATCCAAGCTCCGCGTCGAGCGCGAAATTCTGCGTGCTCTTCCCTCGGATTATCCGTATTCCTACGAAGAGGCGTTTGAGAAGGCAAAGGCCGTAATTCCGGATCTGACTCCCGGGAAGTTCCGTGAGCTTCAGGACAAGGGCCGCATCGACTGGATCTACGTGAACGGGCAGGAGCATTTCATCCGCAGCATGGCCGGCACCCTGAAAAATGATCTGGAAAATGCCGCCAACCGGGAAAAGGCCGGCACACCGGTCGAGAAGACCCCCGATGCCGCTCCGGACAATACCTTCTGGCAGTCCCTGATTGACATGCAGAAAAACGGCAGTGATTCCTGGCGCTTCCGCATCCGCTTCACGGTCCGCGTGGATGACGACGCGTTCCGCCCCGGCAGAATCAGGGTCTACATCCCGGTCGTCTGCGCCTGCTCCTATGTCTCGGATATCCGGATTCTGGAGACCTCCTCGGATCATTACATTCTCGCCGATGAGAACGCGCCGCAGCGCACCATCTGCTACGAAGAGGACATTCGGGAGAACCACGATTTCTTTGTGGAATACGAATACACCGTAAAGAGCGTCTATCACGACCTCTGGACCGAGGAGGCCGTTGCCGCAAACCGCGCGGAAATGAACAAGCCCTATCCTGCGGATCAGGTAAAGCCTGAGGATCTTTCCGAGCAGCAGCCTCACATCCGCTTTACCCCCTTCATGGTGGATCTCGCCCATAAAATTACCGAAGGGTGCGAGACGCCTCTGGAAAAGGCAAGAGCCATCTATGAATACATTACCACCGAGGTCACCTATTCGTTCGTCCGTTCCTATTTCAACATCGAGAACCTCGGCGAATACGCGGCCATGAACCGCAAGGGCGACTGCGGACTGCAGGGCCTGATGTTCATCACTCTCTGCCGTTGCCTTGGCATTCCGGCGCGCTGGGAGTCCGGCAACGAGTTCTGCGACGGCGATCCCGGAAGTCACGACTGGGCCATCGTCTATCTGGCACCCTACGGCTGGCTGTACGTGGATCCGTCCTACGGCGGAGGCTCCTACCGGAGCGGTCAGATCTGGAAGCAGCGCCATTTCTTCGGCAATCTGGATCCGTTCCGCCTGCCGTCGAACCCGCAGTTCCAGAAGCAGCTCACTCCGCCGATGACCTACTTCCGCGACGATCCGTACGACAACCAGGCGGGAGAAATCGAATACGAGGACGGGAGCCTGACCGGCTACCAGTTCACCTCAACCAGAAAGGTGACAAAGGCAGAACACCTCTCCTGAGCCCTTCCGAATACGTTTCTAATACGCTTCGAGCCGGGGACCATGCAATGCATGATCCCCGGCTCGTTTGTCTCTCAGCTCTTCAGCTCCTGCGTCCGAACGAGCTGCGCATATTCTCCGTTCTGTGCCATCAGCTCCTCATGCGTTCCCAGTTCGATGATTCTCCCCTCATCGATCACCGCGATGCGGTCCGCATTCTTCACGGTGGACAGCCGGTGCGCAATCACAATCGTCGTTCTCCCGCGGGAGAGCTTCTCAAAGGTCTCCTGAATCCTTGCCTCCGTCACGCTGTCCAGCGCGGACGTCGCTTCATCCAGAATGAGGACCGGCGGATTCTTCAGGAAAATCCGCGCGATGGAGATGCGCTGCTTCTGCCCTCCCGAAAGAAGGACGCCCCGCTCTCCCACGTTCGTCTCGTAACCGTCCGGCATTGCCGCAATGTCCTCTGCGATCTCCGCCTTGGCCGCGGCCTCCATGATCTCCTCCATCGTCGCGTCAAGGCGTCCGTAGCGGATATTGTCCGCGATGCTCCCGGCGAACAGGAACACATCCTGCGAAACCACGCCGATGTTCTGGTGCAGGGATTCCTGCGTCACATCGCGCACGTCGTGCCCGTCCAGATAAATGGCTCCGCTGGTCACATCGTAGAACCGGGGGATCAGCTGGCTGAGCGTTGTTTTTCCTCCTCCCGAGGAGCCGACAAAGGCGACCGTCTCTCCCTCCCGGATCGTAAGCGAAACGTCGTGCAGGATCCCCTGTCCCTCCTGGTAGGCGAAGGACACGTGATCCACGCGGATATCGCCCCGTACCTTCTGCAGGGCGACGGCGTCCTTCCGGTCCTTCAGCTCCGGCTCCGTCCGCATCAGCTCCACAAACCGGTGCAGGCCTGCCGTTCCGTTCGCAATCATTTCGGAGGTATTGGCAAGCTTCCGGATCGGACTCACGAACGCGGAGACATACAGGCTGAAGGTGATCAGATCAATGGTGTTCAGCTCACCCGCCATGATCAGGGCTCCGCCCACCGCAATCACCGCGACGGACAGCATGCAGAGGAAGAATTCCATCGCCGCGTTGAACTCCGCCATCGCCCGGTGAAAGCCGAACTTGGCTCCCCGGTAGCTCTGGTTCGCCTTTTCAAACTTCTGCAGCTCCTCCGGCTCGTTGGCAAAGGCCTTCGCCGTCCGGATCCCGGACAGCTCCGACTCGAATTCCGTATTGATGGCAGACACCGTGACCTTGACCCTGCGCGAGGCATCCCGCATATGCAGCCTGCAGTGCATGACCACCGCGAGAAACACCGGCAGCATCAGGGTGAGGACGAGCGCCAGCCGCCACTGGATGGTGAACATGATGATCAGCGAGCCGATGATCGTCACGGTGGAAATGAACAGGTCCTCCGGCGCGTGATGCGCCATCTCCGTCACGTCGAACAGATCCGTTGTCAGGCGGCTCATCAGCTGTCCCACCCGGTTGTGATCGAAGAAGCTGTAGTTCAGCTCCTGAATGTGCCGGAACAGGTCTCTTCGGATGTCCGCCTCGACCCTTGCTCCGAAATTGTGTCCCCAGTAGCTGATGATGTAATAAAAAACGGACCGCAGTACATAAGCTCCCGTCACAATCAGCATGACCATCCAGAAGGTCTTCCAGGCATTCTCCGGAAGAAGCGTATACATGCACCACCGGGATACCGCCGGAAAGGCCAGATCAATCATGGCAATCGCCAGGGCGCTTGCCATATCCAGATAGAACAGTCCCCGGTGCGGCTTGAAATAGGACAGGAAAATCTTCAGCTCCGACCAGTTCTTAAAATCCTTTTGTGTCATAAATTCCCTCTCAACTGTATTTTCCTTCTGCACTCAAGGGATATGGTATACTGTTTTTTGTTTCTGTCACAGCATATTTTTTCATAAATTCGGGAGATTTTTCATGGAACTCTTAAAGGAACGCATTCTCCGCGACGGAACCGTCCGCCCCGGCAATATTCTCAAAGTTGACAGCTTTCTCAATCACCAGATGGACATTGACCTTCTGAACGAAATCGGGAAGGAATTCTACCGCCTGTTCGGGCAGGAGAACATCACCAGAATTCTCACCATCGAGGCCTCCGGCATCGGCATCGCCTGCGTTGCGGCCCAGT
>DAIMKA010000109.1:0-5929 GCA_036721955.1 Lachnospiraceae bacterium
GGAGGAGTTCATATGGCACAGCTCTGGGGCGGAAGATTTACCAAGGAAACCAATGCTCTGGTGAAGGAATTCAACGATTCCATCGGTTTTGACAAGCGTCTCTGGAAAGAGGACATCGAGGGCAGCATCGCGCATGCGACCATGCTCGGCCGTCAGGGAATTCTTACGAAGGAGGCATCCGAGAATATCATAGAGGGACTGCTGTCCATCCGCGAGGATATTGAATCGGGAAAGCTTCCGATCACGAACGAATATGAAGACATTCACAGCTTCGTGGAGGCCAACCTGATCGACCGGATCGGGGATGACGGCAAGAAGCTTCACACGGGCCGCTCCCGGAACGACCAGGTGGCGCTGGACATGCGTCTTTTCACGAGAAGGGCCGTGAATGAGGTGCGCGAGGAGCTGCTTCATCTGGAGAAGGTCATTCTGCAGATCATGGACACGCACCGCGAAACCTTCATGCCGGGCTTTACGCATCTGCAGAAGGCGCAGCCGGTGACGCTGGCGCATCACTTCGGCGCATATTTTGAAATGTTCCGCAGGGATGTCACCCGTCTGGAAGACACCGGCAGGCGTCTGAATGAGTGCCCGCTCGGTGCCGGAGCACTGGCCGGGACCACGTATCCTCTGGACCGCGAGTTCGTCGCGGAGAGTCTTTCCTTTGACCGGCCGACCAGGAACAGCATGGATTCCGTGTCGGACCGCGATTATGCCATTGAGTTTCTGAATGATCTCTCCCTGATCATGGTGCATCTGTCGCGCCTGAGCGAGGAGATCATTCTCTGGAACAGCAATGAATACCGGTTTGTAGAGATTGACGACAGCTACTCCACGGGAAGCAGCATCATGCCTCAGAAGAAAAATCCTGACGTTGCGGAGCTGATCCGCGGGAAAACCGGACGTGTTTTCGGGGATGAAACCAGCCTTCTGACCACGATGAAGGCAATTCCGCTCGCTTATGACAAGGACATGCAGGAGGACAAGGAGCCCGTTTTCGATGCCTTTGACACCGTGACCATGTGCGTGCGGCTGATGGCGGGCATGCTGGAGACGATGAGCTTCCGCGAGGATGTCATGGAGAAGAGTGCTCGGCACGGCTTCACCAATGCAACGGACGCAGCGGATTATCTCGTCGGAAAGGGCGTTCCGTTCCGCGATGCACACGGCATCATCGGGCGGATGGTTCTGTACTGCATTGAGAAGGGAAAGAGCCTGGATGACCTCTCTCTGGAGGAGTTCCGGAGCTTCAGCGGGGCATTTGACGAGGATATTTACGACGCGATCAGCCTGAAGACCTGCGTGGACAAGCGTCTTACCACGGGGGCCCCGGGACAGGCCGCGATGGAGGCGGAGATCGCCGCATCCCGGAAATGGCTGGACGAAGAAGTGTAACATATGCGGAACAATGTGTTATATTAAGAGCCAGAGTCCGGCAGATGTCTGCGGACGAAACGCGCCGGCATGTGGAAAGATGTTCCGGACGCATATGAGGAGGTCAAGAAAGTTATGGAGAAATTCAGAGTCGGTGTTTTGGGCGGAACCGGAATGGTCGGCCAGCGCTTCATTCAGATTCTCGAGAACCATCCCTGGTTTGAGGTCGCTGAGATCGCAGCGAGCCCCCGCAGCGCAGGGAAGACCTACGGAGAGGCGGTGGAAGGCCGCTGGAAGCTGGACGGAGAGGTTCCGGAGGATGTGAAGAATATCGTGATCCGTGATATCAACGACGTAAAGGCCGTTTCGGAGAACGTGGACTTCGTTCTCTCTGCGGTCAACATGTCGAAGGACGAGATCCGGAAAATCGAGGAAGAGTACGCCAGGACGGAGACTCCGGTCGTCTCCAACAACAGCGCGCACCGCTGGACCCCGGACGTTCCGATGATCATTCCGGAAATCAATCCGGAGCACGCGGCAGTCATTGAATATCAGAGAAAGAGACTCGGCACGCAGCGCGGATTCATCGCGGTAAAGCCGAACTGCTCCATTCAGAGCTACACGCCGGCCCTTGCCGCATGGAAGGAATATGAGCCCTATGAAGTGGTTGCCACCACGTATCAGGCCATTTCCGGCGCAGGCAAGACCTTTAAGGACTGGCCGGAGATGGAGGGCAATGTCATTCCGTTCATCAGCGGTGAGGAAGAGAAGTCCGAGCGCGAGCCGCTCCGCATTTTCGGTCACATCGAGAACGGCCAGATTGTTCCCGCAGAGTCGCCTCTCATCACCTGCCAGTGCATCCGCATTCCGGTTCTGTACGGCCACACGGCGGCGGCCTTCGTCCGCTTCAAGCAGGATCCGACGAAGGAAGAGCTGATTGAGAAGCTTCGCACGTTCTCCGGCGTTCCGCAGGAGTTGAAGCTCCCGAGCGCACCGGAGCACTTCATTCAGTACATGGAAGAGGACGATCGTCCGCAGGTCGCAAAGGACGTCAATTACGAGGGCGGCATGGGCATCTCCATCGGACGCCTGCGCAAGGATACGATGTTCGACTGGAAGTTCGTCGGCCTCTCTCACAACACGCTGCGCGGCGCAGCCGGCGGAGCGGTTGAGTGCGCCGAGCTTCTGACGGCACAGAACTACATTCAGCACAAGTAATCCGGATGGCTTAACACCGTAATTCTTCTTTTTCGGAGAAAATGCCAATGGATCGTCGGGATGCTGTCACAGTATACTCGCCTGAGCAGGCGGGATCCTTCCTGTGGCGGCATCCCGTTTTTGGGAACAGGAGATTTTTTGGGCAAGAGGGTATTTATTGCGGAGAAGCCGAGTGTCGCGAAGGACTTCGCCAAAGCTCTGCATGAGAATTTTACAAACCGGGACGGCTATCAGGAATCGGAGAACACCATCGTGACGTGGTGTTTCGGTCACCTGGTCACGATGTGCTACCCGGAGGCCTATGATCCGAGGTATAAGAAGTGGTCGCTGGATACGATTCCGTTCATTCCGTCGGAGTATAAGTATCAGGTAATCGACGATGCGGGCGTGCGCAGGCAGTTCAAGACCATCAAGAGCATTCTGACCTCGGACGGGGTGGATACGATTTACATCTGTACCGACTCCGGACGGGAGGGCGAATACATTTACCGTCTGGTGGCGAGGGAGGCAGGTGTCAGAGACAAGAGGCAGCTGCGCGTCTGGATTGACTCCTTCACGGAGGCGGAGATTTTAAGAGGCATCCGCGAGGCGAAGGATGACAGCGCCTACGACAACATGGGGGCAGCGGCCTACCTTCGCGCGAAGGAAGATTATCTGATGGGCATCAATTTCTCCCGCGCGCTTTCCCTGAAATATGCGGGCGGCATCCGGGACTTCCTCGGAATGGACCGCTGCGTCATTGCAGTGGGACGCGTGATGACCTGCGTTCTCGGAATCATTGTCCGCAGGGAACGCGAGATCCGCTCCTTCGTAAAGACGCCGTTCTACCGCGTGGTCGGAAGCTTTTCGGTCGCAGGGGACGGAACCTTCGAGGCGGAGTGGTCCGCCAAAGAGGGGAGCCGGTACTACGAGTCGCCGCTTCTGTACAAGGAGAACGGCTTCCGGAAGAAGGAGGACGCCGAGGCACTGATTTCCTATCTTACCTCTGCAGAGGACGAAGATCCCTCGCCCTTTGTGCGCGGGATCACGAAGAAGCAGGAGAAGAAGAATCCGCCGCTTCTGTACAACCTCGCGGAGCTTCAGAATGACTGTTCCCGCTTTTTCAAGCTGAGCCCCGACCAGACTCTCGATGCTGCGCAGACATTGTATGAGAGAAAGCTCACCACCTATCCCAGAACCGATGCGCGTGTCCTGTCCTCCGCCGTTGCGAAGGAGATCGATCACAACCTGAAGGGCGTCGGGAATCTTCCGCAGTTCCGGCCGCTGGTCCGCACCATCGCGGAGTCCGGATCCTGGAAGAGCATCGGCAGGACCCGGTATACGAACGACAAGGCGATCACCGATCACTATGCCATCATTCCGACCGGCGAGGGACTGGGTGCATTAAAGAGCCTTACTCCGACACTTCAGAAGGTCTATGAGCTCATTGTGCGCCGGTTCCTTTCCGTCTTTTATCCGGCGGCGGTGTTTGATAAAATGTCGTTGCAGGTCGGCATCAAAAAAGAGACGCTGACCGCATCGCTCCGCGTCTGCAAAGAGAAGGGCTATCTTGTCTGTCTGGACCGCGAAAGCGGCCCGGACGGTGAGAACGGAAACGGGAAGAAATTCTCAGGAGGAGACGCCTCCGGACAGGAGGAAGAGAACCGGGAGAATGCCGGAAAGGCGGGCTCTGATCTGGAAGCACTGATCAAGGGCCTGAAAAAAGGAGATCCGCTTACTCTTAAGAAGCTGGAAATGAAGGAGGGCGAGACCTCCCCGCCCAAGCGCTATACCGGCGGCAGCATGATCCTTACGATGGAGAACGCCGGTCAGTTCATCGAGGACGACGAGCTCCGTGAGCAGATCAAGGGGGCCGGGATCGGAACCAGCGCAACGAGAGCGGGAATTCTGGAGAAGCTCGTGAACAACCAGTACATCAATCTCAATTCCAGGACGCAGGTGTATACGCCGACGCAGCTGGGCGAGATGATTTATGACACGGTGTTTCTCTCCTTGAAGCCGCTTCTGGAGCCGAAGCTGACCGCAAGCTGGGAGAAGGGACTTTCCCAGGTCGCGGAGGGGAGCACCACGGAAGAGGAATACCGGGACAAGCTGGACGATTACGTCACCCGCAGAACCAATGCGGTCAAGGCCTCCGATTACCGGGAGCTCCTGCGGCAGATGTATCAGAACACCGCGCAGTTCTATCCGAAGGCAATGCACTTCAAGGCAAAGTACAGCTACGGAAAGGCCGGCGGGAAAAGCAGCGGGAAAAAGAGCGCGTCCGCAAAGAGCACACGGAAAAATACCGCCCGGGGCAGCGCAGAAAACTCAGCAGAGTAACCGGTCTGCCGCAGACAGACCTTTCATACAGAATCATATGGATCACATCAGGGAATCCGCTTCTTCTGGAGACGGATCCCCGGGTCAGGTGCCGCAGGAGAGCCGCGGCAGAAAGGGAAAGCTATGATTAAGGATTTTACGCTGGAACAGATGGTAGATCTTGATGAGAGCATCGCGGGAGAGTATCTGAAGAATTATACCTATCCGTGGGAGGCGCTTGCGCACATTGAAGAGATCATTCTCGCCATCGGGAAAACGCTTCCCGCGGACCGCTTCGAGCAGCGCGGAGAGAACATCTGGATTGCAAAGAGCGCGAAGGTATTCGATTCCGCCTACATCGCAGGCCCGTGCATCGTGGATGAGGATGCCGAGATCCGCCAGTGTGCGTTCATCCGCGGCAAGGCGCTGGTCGGCAAGGGGTGCGTTGTCGGCAACTCCTGCGAGCTCAAGAACGTCATTCTGTTCAACAAGTGCGAGGTTCCGCACTACAATTACGTCGGCGACTCCATTCTCGGTTTCCATGCGCACATGGGTGCCGGTTCCATTACCTCCAACATCAAGTCGGACCGCACGAATGTCGTGATTCATGACGGAGAGGATTCCTTTGCGACCGGACTTCGCAAGATGGGAGCCATCCTCGGAGACTGGACGGAGATCGGCTGCAACAGCGTGCTGAATCCCGGCTCCGTGGTGGGACGTCATTCCAATGTCTATCCGCTGTCCATGGTCCGCGGCTGCATTCCGGCGAATCATATTTATAAAGACAGGGAGCATGTTGTGGCAAAGCACGACTGAATCGATACCGATATCCGTTTCGCCGCCTGTCCGGCAGGGAATATTGTTCCGTAAAAAGAGAGTAGAAAGAGGGAAAAAGTCATGAATCAGCAGGTTTCAGAGATTGTGAAGTCGATCCGGGAGAAAACGGCAATGGTCCCCAGAGTTGCGTTAACGCTCGGCTCGGGGCTCGGCGGTTTTGCCTCCCAGATCAGGGTGGAAACGGAAATTCCGTACCGGG
>DAIMKA010000109.1:6093-6447 GCA_036721955.1 Lachnospiraceae bacterium
ATGCATGCGCTCGGCGCCGAAATCCTGTTTCTTACCAATGCGGCGGGAGGAATCAATCCTGCGTACCATCCGGGGTCGCTTGTCATGCTGACGGATCACATCAGCAGCTTCATCCGGAATCCTCTCATCGGACCCAATGATGACGATGAAGGCGTGCGTTTTCCGGATATGTCGCATGTCTATGATCTGCAGCTGCAGGACCTGATCCGTGAAACCGCAAAGGCCGACGGCATCACGCTGCAGGAAGGCGTCTATGCGCAGTTTACGGGCCCCAGCTTTGAAACTCCCGCAGAGATCCGGATGCTGCGGACCCTGGGAGCGGATCTCGTCGGCATGAGCACCGTTGTGGAGGCA
>DAIMKA010000110.1:0-6417 GCA_036721955.1 Lachnospiraceae bacterium
GGCCTTCCGTCGGCGCTCCTTGCGCTCTGCCCGCTTCCGGACACCGCGCTTTCCTGCCTCCCGAAGGAGCTGCCTCTTCCGTTTCCGACGGTGCCCGCGTTTTTCCGGATCGCCGCCGGATCCCAGACCTTCCCAAAGCCCGGGTTGGCACCAGAGCCCGAATGAGTGCCAAAGCCCGCGCCCTTTCCGGCTCCAAAGCTTCCGCTGCCCTGCTTCGTGCCTTCCCTCCGGGAGGCATAGCCGCCATAAGCGGCACTTCCGCCGCCGTATGCATTGCCCGAGTTCCACGGCATGTCCTCATCGCCGCCGTCATCGTCGCCATCGAAGGAGAACCGGGAACCTCCCGTCCTTGCGGACTCGTCCATCAGCTTCTCCGGAATTTCCAGAACGAAGCGGCTCACCGGATTGTACTGCACCTCGCCGCGGAGCATTCTCCCCCGCGCGCTCGTGATCGTCAGGTCGTCCCGGGCTCTCGTGATACCGACATAGGCAAGTCTTCGCTCCTCTTCCACCGCTTCGGTGTCCTCGGAGCTGATCGCCTGGAAGCTCGGGAAAATTCCGTCCTCCATTCCCGCCAGATACACGCAGGGGAATTCCAGTCCCTTTGCCGAATGCAGCGTCATGAGGAGCACCCTGTCGTCGTTTTCCCCGACCTCGTCGATCTCCGCAACGAGCGACACCTCTTCAAGGAATCCGGACAGGGAGGGGCCGTCCGAATCCGCGCTCTCCCTCGCCTGCTCCTCATAGGAAGCCGCCTTGCTGATCAGCTCGTCCACGTTGGCGATGCGGTCCTCGGCGGTCTCTTCTTCGTAGTCCTCGAGGTAGTCCTCATACTCCGTATCCTCGACCACCTTCTTGATGAGGTCCTCCACGGAATGATCCTGCGCATACGCGCGGAGGGAATCGATGAGCTCCGTGAAGGGCTCGATCTTGTTTCTGGCCCTCGCAAGCTCCGGATAATCGCCGATCTCTTCCAGCACCTGATAGAAGCTGATGCCTTTTTCATTGGCCGCAGCCGCCGCCCTGTCAATCGTTGTTTTGCCGATGCCGCGCTTCGGAATGTTGATGATCCGCTGCGTGCTGATGTCGTCCCGCCCGTTGTCGATGGTGCGAAGATATCCCAGAATGTCCCGCACCTCCATGCGGTCGTAGAAGTTGTGCCCGCCCACGATGTTGTACGGAATTGACTCCATCACGAGCTTGTCTTCCAGAAGTCTTGACTGGGCGTTGGTCCGGTACAAAATGGCAAAGTCCTTATAGGAGAGCTTCCGGTCCTCCCGGAGCTTCCTCCGAATATCCTCCGCGATAAAAGAGGCCTCGTCGTTCCCGCTTGCGAACTGCCGGAAATGAATTTTGCTGCCCTCGCCGCGGTCCGTCCAGAGCTTTTTCTCCTTGCGGGATGCGTTGTGCGAAATCACCGCGTTGGCAGCATCCAGAATGTTCTGCGTGGAGCGGTAGTTCTGCTCCAGCCGCACCACGAAGGCGTCCGGATAGACCTTCTCGAAATCCAGAATGTTCCGGATATCCGCTCCGCGGAATTTGTAGATGGACTGGTCATCATCACCCACGACGCAGAGGTTCCGTGAGCCCGCCGCCAGCATCCGGACGATCTCGAACTGCGCCCGGTTGGTGTCCTGATACTCATCCACCATGATGTAGCGGAACCGGTCCTGATAGTTCCGGAGAATCTCTTCCCTCGCGGAAAAAAGCTCCACCGTCTTCATCAGAAGATCGTCGAAATCCAGCGCGTTGTTGGAGACCAGCTCTTTCTCGTACTCCGCATACACCTCGCCGATTCTCTGTTCGAGGAAATTCGAGGTGTGAGTCTCCTGATATTTGTGCGCGTTCTGCAGGTCGTTTTTGGCCTGCGAAATGACCGCCATGATGGACCGCTCCCGGAGCTGCTTGGTGTCAATATTCATCCTCCGGCAGATCTGGCGGATCAGCGCCTTCTGATCATCCGTGTCGTAGATGGTAAAATTGCTCTCATAGCCGATCTGATCGATGTGGCGCCTCAGAATCCGCACGCACATGGAATGGAACGTGGAAATCCAGACGCTCTCCGCGCCGAAGCCGATCAGCTTGTCCACGCGCTCCCGCATCTCTCCGGCCGCCTTGTTCGTGAAGGTGATCGCCAGAATATTCCACGGATTGACCTCGCACTCCTCCATCAGATAAGAGATCCGGTGCGTGATGACTCTGGTCTTGCCGCTTCCGGCCCCCGCCAGAATCAGAACCGGCCCCTCCGTGTGAAAGCAGGCCTCCCGCTGCTCTTTGTTCAATGTGTCATAAATACTCATACTGTCTGATCATTTCCTTTGATATTCATTTGTTACCTGCACGCCTGCTGGCATATTCACGGCAGAAAACTAATCCTCTTTTTCATCCAGAAGCCGCTCGATGAACAACTTCTTCAGATAGATTTCCGTGCTCATCCGTGCGATCAGCGCGAACTTCTGAAGCCTTGTCTCATCCTCTGTTCCCGAATCCGGAAACGTCTCGCGAACCCGCCGGAACTGGCGGTCCGCATCCTCCTGCACCGCCTCCAGCTCATCGCTCATCCCCTCATACACCGCCCGGTAAATCTCTTCCAGAGAGCGCATGGAGGGCTCTTTCCCCGGATTCCCGTCCGTGCCGTCTCCTCCGCAGGTTTCGGTTTCCTTCCCGGCATCCTCCGAAGCGCTTCCCGCATAGCGCTCCTTCAGGGGTTCCAGAACCTGCCGGATGTCCCCGATCGAAAGATAGCTCTTCAGATAGTAGATCATCAGGAGGAGAATCATGTGATCCATGCCGTACTTCTTCCGCACCGGCGGGATCAGAACGTCATTTTTCACATAGTTGTTGATCATGGTCTTCGTCAGGATCTTGTCGTTCTCCGGATCGCGGGCACTCTTTCCCAGATGCTCCTCCATAAAGGTCAGGACCTGATCCATATACAGGTCGATCCGCGGAATCTCGTCCGCAGAAACGAACGATAGCTCCCGCACCATCCGGTGAAACTGGTTCTGAAGCTCTTCCAGGTTCTCGTCTCCCCGGTACAGGCCTCTGCAGAGAATTTCCGGCTTCTCCCTGCCCTTCTCCTCATGCCGTCCGCGGCTTTTACCTTCTCTTTCCTGCTTCACGGGCCATCTCCTTCATTTCACGGGCACTCTTCATGGTCGTCTCCGTAATGCGCTCGCCGCCCATCATCCGGGCCAGCTCGCGGCAGCTTTCCTCCTCATTCAGTCTGCGGATGTGCGTTGCGGTTCTGCCGCCCTCCGCCCGCTTCTCAATGAGGAAGTGTCTCTCCTCCATCGCCGCAATCTGAGGCAGATGCGTGATGCAGAGAATCTGGTGGTCCGCCGCAAGACGTCCCAGCTTCTGCGCCACCTTCCAGGCGGTCTGCCCGCTGATGCCGCTGTCAATCTCATCAAAAATCAGCGTGTGAATGTCGTCCTTGCCGGCAAAAACCGTCTTGAGTGCCAGCATGATTCTGGAGAGCTCGCCGCCTGATGCAATCGCATCCAGCGGCCGCACCGGCTCTCCCGGATTCATGGAAATATAAAAAACAACGCTGTCGCAGCCAAGCAAAGAAAGCTGCTCCTCGCGGCTTGTCACCTCCACGCGGAAATCCACCTGATTGAAATTAAGGTCAAGGAGCTCCCGCTCCATTTTCTCCTGAAAATCCTTTGCGGCCTCTCTGCGCACCTTTGTCAGCTTTCTGCAGGAAAGAAGGAGCGCCCTTCGGGCCTTGTCCGCCTCTTCCTTCTGCCGAAGCCGGAGAGCCTCGTAGTCCGCAAGCTCACCGAGCCGTTTCTTTTTGTCCGCAAGGGCTTCCTCAATGCCGGAAAGGGATCCGCCGTATTTATCCTTCAAATGATTGAGAAGATCCAGACGCTCCTCCAGCGCCGCGAACTCCTGCGGATCAAACAAGAGTCCCGCGTGATAATCGGAGAGCGCCCGCGCCGCATCCGATAAAAGAGAATCCACCTCCGCGGTCTGCGCGATCACGCCGTCCAGTCCGGCGTCAATTCCCTGCACCTTCGCAAGAGCACGGACCGCGCGTCCCACCTGCTCCGCGGCGCAGTCCTCGCCGCCCTGCAGAAGACCCTCCGCCGTCTGAAGCGCTTCGTCGATTCTCCGGAACGAAGACAGCGTCCGGTATCTTTTCTCCAGCTCTTCGTCCTCGCCTTTTTTGATCTGTGCGCTCTCGATTTCATTCACTTCATAGGTCAGAAGATCCGTCTCCCGCGCTCTTGCCGCTGGGTCCAGATCTTCCCTTGAAGCGATCTCTTCTTTCTCTGCAAAATCGCGGTACAGGCGTCCGACTTCGCTCAGAAGCGCTGCCCCTTCCTTTCCCGCGTACTCGTCAAGGACCTGCCGCTGGGCCTCCCGCCGAAGGAGTCTCTGGTTCTCCCTCTGACCGTAAACATCCATGAGGAGCTCCGAGAGTCCGCGCAGCTGATGGGTCGTCACCGTCTCTCCGCAGACGCTGCACTGGCTCCGCCCCGGATAGATCTTGCGCTTCACGAGAACCGTGCCGTCTTCCTCCGGCTCGATGTCCATGTCTCTTAGCTTCTCCCGCTGCCTTTCGTCGTCCACACGGAAAAAGAGCTCCACCAGCGCGTAGTCCGCCCCGGTCCGGATCAGGCTCTTGTCCGCCTTGGCACCCATGGCGAGATTCACCGAGCCCAGAAGGATGGACTTTCCGGCACCGGTCTCGCCGGTCAGAATGTTCAGTCCGTCCGCAAAAGAAATCTCTTCCTCTTCAATGAGCGCCAGATTTTTGACGTGAAGTCCCAGCAGCATGCAGAAATCTCCTTTTCCTTTCCTGCCGCGTTCTGTCCGCGGCACCGGTCTGTTCCTCGGTCCGTTTCCGTTCGTTTCGGAAAAACGTGAAAATCAGTGAATCATGCGGCGGATTTTCTCCATGAGAAGCGCCGTGTCGCTCACGGTCCGCACCGCCACCATAATCGTGTCATCTCCCGCGATGCAGCCCACAATTTCCGGGAACTGCAGATGATCGAGCGCCGCCGCCACGGCCATGGCCATTCCGGACACCGTCTTGATGACCAGAATGTTCTGCGCCTGATCCATGGAAACCAGCCCGTCCTTCATCACGCGGCTGTATTTGCCGACAAGAAGCGCCGCGTCATCCTTCGGCGCGACATATTTCTGCCCGCCGTCCGCGGTCCGGCTCTTCTGCAGGCGGAGCTGGCGGATGTCGCGGGACACCGTCGCCTGTGTGACATCAAAGCCTTCGCTCCGAAGGGCCTTCGCGAGGTCCTCCTGCGTGCCGATTTCCTGTTCTTTGATGATTTCCAGTATTCTGCTCAGCCTGGTCTTTCTTCCTGTCATGGTTAAGTTCTCTCCCCTGTCAGATTTTAGAGGGTATCTGTGCGAATTCTCACGCGGACAGAGCGAACGAAAACAGAGTTTTCGTTTGCTCCAAGTAGGAGAAGGCGCGATCACGCGCCTTCGAGTACGCGCATCTTCTTATGCAGTGTCTCCAGAAAGCTTCTCCTCTCCAGCTTGATCAGCCTCGTGGTCTTCTCCGACTTCTCAATCACGAACCGGTCTCCCGTGTGGAGCTCCACCCGCTCGTTCCCATCGAAGTCCGCCTCTGCCAGAAGATCGCTCTCCCTGCTCGTCGCGCCGATGACGATTTCGATCCGGTCCCTCGCGGACAGGACAATCGAGCGGATGTTGATCTGGTGCGGACAGATCGGCGTCAGAACGATCATCTCCGCTCCCGGCTCCACGATCGGTCCCCCGGCCGAGAGATTGTAGGCCGTCGAGCCGGTCGGCGTGCAGACGATCATGCCGTCGGCGTGGTAGGTGTTCAGAAACTTCCCGTTGACATAGACGTCATAGCTCATGATGCGGAGCGCACCGGAGCGGGCGATGACGATGTCATTCAGCGCATCGCACCGCCTCTTCGTCCCCTGGAGATGTCCCGCGATCATCATGCGGTTCTCCACCGCATAGCACCCGTCCATGAGCTGCAGGAGGTCTTCCTTCCAGCTCTCCTTCTCCGTCTCCGCAAGATACCCGAGCGTTCCGAGGTTGATGCCGAGAATCGGGAGCTCCCGGTCCCAGGTCCCTGATGCGGCGCGAAGCACCGTGCCGTCGCCGCCGAGGACCAGCATGCAGTCCGGCTCAAATCCCGCCGTTCTCGTTGTGACCCACTCACAGCCGTTTTCCGAAAGAAACCCGCAGACCTCTTTCTCAAAGGTCCGTTCCGGGTCCTTCGTCGTATTGGTAAAAATCTCAAACTTCCGCATCCTGTTCCCCGCTTTGCGCAAAGGCGGCATGGGACCGCTCCACCAGAGCCGCAATTGTTTTTCTCAGCTTCTCGTTTTCCCCTGCCGGTAAAACAGCACCGCTGCCGTTCTGGCCGGATAATTCCTGTTCCGACAGATCACCGGCTCTGCCCTG
>DAIMKA010000111.1:0-6389 GCA_036721955.1 Lachnospiraceae bacterium
CCTTCATTCCGGAGATGTGCGGATTCAGAAGAGTCGCGTTGTTGTGACGGTAGAAAATGCTTGAGGATGAGGAGAAGGGAATTTTTCAAAGGAAACCGCTGCAGAAAATATCAGGAGAGAGCTGTTGAGAACATTGCCAGAAGCAAATGCGAAAGAAACAAAGTTTGAAAGTGACATTGATATGTCACTTTCAAACAGCGGGAACAAGCCAATCCGGATTCTTCATATCGTCGGGGCCATGTACCCGGGCGGTATGGAGAATTTTATTATGAATCTGTACCGCAATATCGACCGGAGTCAGTTTCAGTTTGATTTCATCGTCCATCAGAAGAAAGAAAACGATTATACCGATGAGATTGAGCAGATGGGAGGACGGGTCTACCTGCTGCCGCGGCTGACGAAAAAACCGTTTTCCAATCTCCATGAGATCCGGAAACTGGTGCGGGAGAATCATTATCCGATGGTGATCCGCCATACGGCAAACGCGCTGGTTGCCCCGCAGCTCCTTGCGGCGAAGCGGGCAGGTGCTGTAACCGTCTGTCATTCGCACAATGAGACGGATCCGCAGATCCGTCTTCACCGGATGGGACAGAAGCTGATGCGGCATGCAGCCGACATCCGTCTCGCCTGTTCGGAACAGGCAGGCCGGTGGATGTACGGGGATCAGAGCTTTGAAGTCATCCACAATGCGATCGATATTCAGAGATTTTCCTACAGCGAAGAGAAGGCGGCGCCGATCCGGAGAGAATTTCATTTGGAGGGAAAGCACGTTTACGGCAACATCGCGAATTTCATTGCCTCCAAGAATCACACGTATCTTCTGAAAATCTATCGGGAGATTGTAAACCGGGATCCGGACGCGGTCTGCTTCTGCCTGGGGGAGGGAGACCTGCGGCCTCAGATTGAAGAGGAGATCCGGAGCCTTCATCTGGAGGACCGGGTGATTCTGACCGGAATCCGAAGCGATGTGCCGGACTTTATGTCCTGTCTGGACGTTCTCATCTTCCCTTCACGGTTTGAGGGACTTCCGCTTACCCTGATTGAGGCGCAGGCGGCAGGACTTCCGTCGCTGATTTCCGACACCATCACGAAGGACGTGATCGTGGCGGAAGGCATCGTGCGGCAGCTCTCCATTGAGGAGAAACCGGAGCTCTGGGCGGAAAAAGCGGTCCGGCTGGCCGCGCAGCCGCATGACAGGACCTGCCAGCAGGAGAGCATTGCGGCAGCAGGCTACGACATCCGACAGCTCGCGGCGTGGTATCAGGAGTTTATCCGGAGGAATATCAGAAGGTAAAGGGAAGAGGTTTCCGGTGAGAATACAGACGAAGGAAGAATTAAAAAAGGTTCTGCAGGCAGAAGCCGCAGTATATGAATATAAATGGTACTACAGGCTGCCGGTCAATCTGACAGAGAACCAGATCCTCTATAAGCATGCAAGGTATCTTCGCCTTGCGGAGTATGCTGCCAATACGCACAGATGGAACCGGCATTATTATCTGCTCCGCCTCCTGCGGATTCAGACAAGATATGCGCTTTCCATCCCGCTGAACGTGATGGGAGAGGGCTTTTCCATTGCTCATCTCGGCCCGGTGATTGTCAATGCGGGCAGTACGATCGGAGCAAACTGCCGCATCCATCCGGGAGTCTGTGTCGGGGCAAATGGTGGAAAACCACCGAGAATCGGGAACAATGTTTACCTGGGGCCCGGTGCGAAGGTGTTCGGCGACATTGAGCTTGCGGACGGTGTGATGGTGGGAGCCAATGCCGTTGTGAATCACAGCTGCAATGTGCAGGGAGCACATCTTGTGGGTGTTCCGGCCAAAGAGACATGCATGTGAGCTTCTGTTAATGCCCTGTAATATTTGGTATAATACACCTGTTTATTGAAAACGCGGTGTATTATACCTTTTTTGATCGGAAAAGAGGACAGCAGCATGAGCTTTGAGAAGATTACATTTCCGGAGGACAGCGTCTTCCTGGTAACCGGCGGCGCCGGATTTATCGGTTCCAATGTGGCGGAGGCCATTCTGAACAAGGGCTATCAGGTCCGTGTTCTGGATAACCTGTCCACAGGACATATTGAGAACATTCAGCCGTATCTGGACAATCCGAAGTTTACCTTCCTCCAGGAGGACATCCGGAATCTGGATTCCTGCCTGAAGGCAACGGAGGGTGTGGATTATGTCGTGAATCTGGCGGCATGGGGATCGGTTCCCCGCAGCATCGAGATGCCGCTTCTGTATGAGGAAATCAACATCCGCGGAACGCTGAACATGATGGAGGCCTCCAGACAGAACGGCGTGAAGCGTTTTGCCTATGCATCGAGCTCTTCGGTGTACGGTGATTCCACGCAGCTGCCGAAGCGGGAAGGACACGAGGGGAAACCTCTGTCCCCTTACGCGCTGACCAAGAAGGTGGATGAGATGTACGGTCAGATGTATAAGGAGATCTACGGACTCAATACTTATGGAATGCGATTCTTCAACGTGTTCGGACGCCATCAGGATCCGAACGGTGTGTACGCGGCGGTGATTCCGAAGTTTATCAAACAGCTCCTTGCGGGAGAACAGCCGACGATCAACGGCGACGGAATGCAGAGCCGCGATTTCACCTATGTGGACAACGTCATTGAAGGGTGCCTTCGCTGCTGCGCAGCCTCTGAGGAGGCTTCCGGAACCGCATACAACATCGGTGCGGGCGGAAGAGAGTATCTGATTGATGTCTATCATGACATCACGAAGGCACTCGGCGTGGACATCGAGCCGAAGTTCGGACCCAACCGCGCGGGAGATATCCGCGACAGCAACGCGGACATCACGAAGGCGAGAACGAACCTTGGCTATGATCCGTCCTATGATTTTGCGGCGGGGATTCGGCTGGCAATCGACTGGTATAAGGAGAACTTGTAATTGAGAATCGCAATCCGGCTGGATGACATCACGGCCGATATGAACTGGGAGAAATTCCTGCGCTTCAAGGATCTGATGGACCGCTTTGGCGTGAAACCGCTCCTGGGAATTGTTCCGGACAATCATGATCCGAAGCTGAGAATTGATCCGCCCCGGGAGGATTTCTGGGACTATGTGAAGGAAAGAAGAGACAGGGACGGCTGGGTGCTCTGCATGCATGGCTGTCATCATATCTACACAACGGAAAAGGGCGGAATGCTGCCTTTGAACCGGGAATCAGAGTTCGCGGGAGTTCCCTATGAGGAGCAGCGTGACCTCCTGCGGAAGGGAAAGGACATCCTGCTGCGGCATGGAATTGAGCCCGCTCTGTTCATGGCACCGGCCCATTCCTACGATCTGAACACACTGATGGCACTCCGGTCGCTGGGCTTCACCGGTCTGACGGATGGATTCGGCGACAGGCCGTATCTGTATTCGGAGCTGATTTTCTATCCGATTTCCTACCGGAAGGCGGACAGCCTGAAAAAGGCGGGCGGCGTCACCACCTTCGTGGTGCACTGCAATACACTGGAAGAAAAGGATTTTGCTGCCTATGAGGAAATTTTCCGCGGGCAGGAGATGATGCCGTATACCGAAATGCTGGAGCAGGATGCAGTCCGCAGAGGGACGCTGGGACGCCAGAAGGAGTATCTGATGGCGCTTGTGAAGCGCTCTGTGCGGGAGCACGGGGAGCGTCAGACAAGGTGACAGGCTGCCGATTTCTCGTTATGCGGTCCGACCGCATAACGACTGCTGCCGTGAAGATACCCTGCCAGCGGTCTTATTCACCTTTGAAATCAGCAGGCGCGGAACAGAGAGTATTTTCGCGATGCTGCCGCAGGAGCTGCGGCGCGGAAAGGACACTATGCCGGAGAAGAAACCAATCCGGATTCTGCATGTTTTCGGAAAACTGAACCGGGGAGGCGCCGAATCCCGTGTGATGGATCTGTACCGTCACATTGACCGGGAGAAGGTGCAGTTTGATTTCCTGGTACACTATAAGGCGAGTGATGCACAGAAAAAGAGCGGGAAGACGCTGGAGGAGCTGCGTCCTGAGGAGGATCTGGATGAAGAGGTGCGTTCTCTGGGCGGCAGGATTTATGTCCTTCCCCGTTTTACCGGAATGAATCTTTCGGAATACCGGAGGGCCTGCCGGGATTTTTTTGCTGCTCATCATGAGTTTGCGGCGGTCGAAGGACATATGACCTCGATGGCCGCTGTGTATCTTCCGATTGCCAAGGCGGCGGGAGTGCCGGTGACGATTGCTCACGCAAGAAGCGCAGGTGTGGATGCAGGAATCCGGGGCGTCGCGACGAGAATTTTCCGGAAATCACTTCCTTCCCGGTGTGACATCATGATGTCGTGTTCGAGGGAAGCCTCCATTTCCGTCTTCGGAAGGAAAGCCTATGAGAGTGGGAAGGTCATGAGCGTTCCGAACGCATTGGACCTTGCGGCATTCTATTTTAATCCGGAGCTTCGGGCGAGGACGAGAGCGCGGTACGGCATCCCGGAGGATGCACTGGTGATCGGTCATGTCGGCCGGTTTGACCCGGTGAAAAATCATGCCTATATTGCAGGGGTTGGCAGGAAACTGACAGACCTTCTGAAGGAGAAGGCTTCGGATCCGGGCATGACAGCGGAGAGGAGCCGGGGGCTGTATTTCCTGTTCGCCGGGAAGGGCGCCCTGCAGGACGAGGTCCGGGAGCAATTCCGGGAGGCGGGCCTTGCGGAGCATCTGATTCTGGCGGGACAGCTTCCGAGAGAAGAGACGGCGGCGCTCTATCAGGCCTTTGATGTGTTCGTGTTCCCGTCTCTTTACGAGGGAATGCCGGGGACGGTCATTGAGGCACAGGCGTCGGGACTTCCCTGTGTGATTGCGGATACGATTACCGACGAGGCGGTTCTGACCGATCTTGTCGGACGGCTTCCGCTGGATCAGGAAGCCAGATGGGCCGAAGAAGTGCTCCGGCGGATTTCCTCCACGGGAGCAGGCTGTGTCAGGCAGGGCGATGACGAGGGCCGGAAAAGGGCTTCGCAGATGGCAGCAGAGGCACTGGATAAGGCCGGCTATAATGTGGAAACGGCAGCAGTGAAGATGCAGGAGCTGTATCTGGGACTTGCGCGGGCGGATTGACATTCTGACGGACCGGGCATCCCGATTCATGAACGCATGGAGGACCGCGGGAGCCGGAAACGGGACGCATCGGAGACATCCTCTGGTGCAGGACCTCTTGGAGCTAGGAAGAATTATGTGCGGAATTTGCGGATATCTTTCCAGACGAATGATTACGAAAGATCAGCTGTCGGCGATGAACGACACCATGATCGAACGGGGACCGGACGACGCCGGAGTGGAAGCGTGGGAGCTGCCGGGCGGCAGGGTTCTCGGCATGGCACAAAGACGCCTGTCCATTCTGGATCTCTCGATGCTGGGACATCAGCCGATGTCCACGCCGGATGGGAGAGTCAGCCTTGTCTACAACGGCGAGATCTACAATTTCCGTGAGATCCGGAAAGAAATCCCGGAATACCCGTTCCGGTCGAACTGCGATACGGAGGTGATTCTGGCCGCTTATCGGAAGTGGGGCATCCGCTGCGTGGAGCGGTTCAACGGTATGTTCGCATTTGCGCTGTATGACCGGGAGAGCGGCGAGCTGTTCCTGGCAAGAGACCGGATGGGGCAGAAACCTCTTTATTACTGGCTGGACGGAGAGAATCTGGTGTTTGCCTCCGTCCTGGCACCGATTTTCAAGTGCCCGGGATTCTCCGGGACAATCAGGAAGGACGTTCTTCCGAGATTCCTTTTTCAGGAATACATCAACGCGCCGGAGACCATTCTGGAGAATGTGTACAAGGTGGAGCCGGGAACGGTTCTGACCTTCGATGCGAAAAAGAAAGCTCCGACGGCGTGGAAGTACTGGGACGTGCGGGAGCGCTACAGTGCAATGCGGCAGGAGCCGGTGTCGGATTTTGCAGAGGCAAAAAGCCGGCTGAAGGACCTCCTTCGCGGAGCGGTCCGCCGCCGGATGGTCGCAGATGTGCCGCTCGGGACCTTTCTGTCGGGCGGGTACGATTCCTCTCTCATCAGTGCGGTCGCGCAGGAGCAGCTCGGCAGTACGCCGCTGAAGACATTTTCCATCGGATTTGAAGAACAGGAATACGATGAATCGCCCTATGCAAAAGCGATTGCGGAGTATCTGGGGACGGATCACACGCAGCAGATCATCGGAGAAAAGGATCTGCTGGACCTCGTTTCGGATCTGCCGAAATTTTTTGACGAGCCGATGTCGGATTCGTCACAGATTCCGACGATGCTGGTATCGCGCCTTGCGAAGGAAAAGGTGACGGTTGCTCTCTCCGGCGATGCCGGAGATGAATTTTTCTGCGGATACGGCATCTATGACACGGTGAGAAGGGCGCAGCAGCTGGATGGTCTGGGGC
>DAIMKA010000112.1:0-3333 GCA_036721955.1 Lachnospiraceae bacterium
AAGCGACAAGGCTCTGGAACATGGTGAGGAACAGCCAGATGGCGATGCAGGCAAGCGCCGCGGTAGCGGCATGCCGGCAGACCACGGAGAAGAACTCCGCAACGGCCATCCACATGCAGATGTAGAGGACCGTCATCAGAAGGAAAATCAGGAGCCTTGCCACCTGTTCCCCGGTGGGAATCAGACCTGTGGCAATCAGACCGACACCGGTCATCAGTCCGCCGATGGAGAAGACGGTGAGAAAGACCGCGGCAGCACCTCCGAGAAACTTGGCGTTGATGATGGTATCGCGGTAGATCGGCTGGGCGGCCAGACGGTTCAGCGTTCCCTGCGCGAGCTCTTCGTTGATGGCATCAAAACCGAGCATGATGCCGACGATCGGACCCAGGAATCCCATGAAGGTAGCAAAGGAATAAATCGAAGATCCGCTCGTCGTAAAGAGCAGAAGGAACAGATACTCCGATACGGCAGTCTGACCGTCCGAGGTCTGCTGGGCAGCCTGGCCCAGTGTCTGAACGGCGCCGTAGAGGCTGATGAAGCTGATCACCGCCAGCATGGCGAACAGGATCTGGAACCGGACGGAATGGAGATGGTCCGAGAGCTCCTTGCGGAACAGAATGTACATGCCGTGACGGTTTCGCTTCGCTGCGTCACTGTTCTCATTCTTTAAAAACTGATGTAAGTCGTTCTTTAATGTGTTCGATTTTTCCGGCTGACGGATTGTCGTCTGTGTCTCTGTCTCGGACATCTTCCTCTCCTCCTTCCTTTGCCTCGGCGGCCTCAAAGTACTTGCGGTAAATCTCTGTCAGATCGCCGCCCTCCTGATGCATCTCGCGGACCGTGTAGTCTGCGTCCACCAGGGCGCGGAGCAGGTCCTTCTGAATGTCGCGGGAGGCCTCAATGTGTACCGTGCCGTCGATTCTCCGGCCGATGATATCGACGCCGTCAATGGAGCGGAGCATATTCTGAAACTCCGTGTCCCAGGCCTTCTGTCCGTGCTTTTCGGCAACGATGTCGAACATGTAAAGGCCCTTGTTCATCAGCTGGCGGCCGAGCTCCTCAATGCGTCCGCAGGCGATGAGCTTACCCTTTACGAAAATGCCGACCCGGTCGGAAATCCGCTGAATCTGATACAGGTCGTGTGAGGAAATCATGATGGTGATTCCGTCCTTTTCCGCGAGGTCGCGGATGAGGGAGGTGATTTCACGGACACCGGAAGGGTCGATGCCGGCGGTCGGTTCATCCATAATGATGATGCCCGGATTTTTCATGAGGACATCGGCAATGCCGAGGCGCTGCCGCATGCCGCGGGAATAAGTGCCGGCCCTGCGGTCCGCGGCGTAGGTCATGCCGACGCGTTCCAGCATGGAAGCTGCGCGCTCCATGGCCGCTTCCTTTGTCAGGCCGTTCATCATGCCGGAGAAAATCAGATTGTCTCTCCCGCTCATTGCAGGATAGAAGCCGACATTGTCCGGAAGATATCCGACCTCGTTTTTTACGGCAAGCGACTGCCTTGTGCAGTCCATTCCATCGATGACGGCATGTCCTGCGGTGGGATCCGTCAGGCCGAGGAGCATCAGCGTGGTGGTTGTTTTGCCTGCGCCGTTCGGTCCCAGAAGGCCGAAGACCTCGCCCCGGTGAATTTCCAGATTCAGATGATCCACTGCCTTGACATCGCCGTAGTACTTGCTGAGATTGGTGATTGTAATAATGGGATCATGTTCTGCTGCAGCTGTCATGAATCAGTGCCTCCCGAATTTTCTGAATACCTCATACAGGCAGGCGAAAATGGCAACAATGATCACGATGCCGACGATGCCCCATACGGTCTGCGTTTCCACGGTGACACGGAAGTTGGCCGTGTTCGAGGTCTCCTTGGCGGTCGCGGTCATGTTGACGACATAGTCGCCGCTGATGGCGGACTGGGAAGGAGTGACATAAGCCGTAACCTCCTTGGTGGCACCTGCATCCAGGGAATCAATGGTGCTGTCGGAGAACTCGACGGTCCAGTCAGTCGGAGCGCTCGCCGTGAGGTTGATGTTCGTCAGTGCAACGTTGCCGTTGTTGGTGACATCCAGAACGACGGCGGTCTTCTTGTTGGCCTTGGCATCGAAGGAAAGCGTCTCGTTCTGTGTGGTCATGGAGACGCTGTACTTGCCGGTGATTGTGACCTTCAGATCCATCTTCAGCGTTTCATTCGCGGAGGTTGCGGTGATCGGAATGGTGTAGTCTCCCGCATCGACGTTGTCCGGAGGCGTCACGGTGATGGTGAAGTTCGTGCTGGATGCGCCGTCTGCGTCAATGGCGGAGACACTGGTGGATCCGTCCGAAGCGGTGTAGGAGACGTTCCAGCCGTCCGGTGCGTCTGCAGACAGGGCATAGGACTGATCTTCCGTGGAATTGTTGTTCAGAGTGGAGGAGAATTTGAAGGTCGTTCCGCTGGCACCTTCCTGTTCCTCATAATCCGTGGTCAGGGTACTCGCGCCGAGATCCAGCTCGGAGACATTCAGGTTCAGTGTCAGGGAAGCGCTGCGGGAGCCCTTGGCGTTCAGGGTGATCTTGTAATCCCCGTCCTTGGCGGTGTCGGGAACATTGACGGTGTAGGTCAGAAGACCGTCGCTCTCACCGTTCTTGACATAAACGCTGGAGACGGTGTGTCCGTTCCCCTGAAAATATCCCTCAAACCCATCCGGAAGTGCGGATGCGGACAGCTCTGCCATCTCTCCGGCACCGGAATTGGTGAAGTCCAGTGTGAAGCTGATGGAATCTCCGGCTTTGACGGAAATGCCGGGATAACTCGTGCTCATGGTCAGCCCTGATGCGATGACGGTCTGCACGGCTGCGGTATCATTTTCCGCTGCCATGCTGACAAAGGATGTCATCGGTGCGGCCATAAGAAGTGCGGATGTGACGACAGCAACCCCCGCTCTCGTCAATGGTTTGAGTGACTTGCTTTTCATGATGCTTTACCTCCAGAAAACTGATTTCGGAATTTGTTTCGTAAATGACCGGGAACCTCCCGAAGCGCTGTCCGTTCCTGCCGCCCCATGCGGAATAAAAGCCGGATACGGGGCAGGCCGGAGCCGGAGAGCCGGGAACCCTTCCAATTTACTTTACGGGAATTATCCTAGTGCCGGTTTGTGTTCAAACTGTCATGAGATTGTGTTTTTTCTGTGTCCGTTTCCAGCGGCTTGCCCGGTTTCCGGTTGGAGCCCTTCGCACGGACCGGCCTGTCTGCTTTCCGTGCGGGCAGCCACCGGAAATGCTCGGAGGGAAGTAAAGCCTGGCCCGCCCGGTTTCCGCAGAGGACAGGGGATGCTATAATGACAAGAT
>DAIMKA010000112.1:3343-6356 GCA_036721955.1 Lachnospiraceae bacterium
CGTGGAAGGCCCGGGATGGTTCCCCGGGGGGCATACTCCCGAGTTCTGATCAACTGAGGCTCGCGGAAGGCCTGGGGAGATTTTCTTTTTGCCGGAGTATGATGGAAAACGCGGCGAAGCGGGATAAAGGGAAAACACAGAAAAACAGAGCATAAACCCGCAGAGCGCACGGGGAATATGAGGAAACTATGGATCAGAAAATTTTTGAGGAAGAACAAAAACACCTGACAGACGTCTATGGAAAGCTTGTTTCCATGGATGAGGAGCTGGAGGCGAACATTGAGAAGCTGAATCAGCAGGCAGCGGAGGAGAAGGCGGACATTCTGACGAATATCCGTCTGGACACTGCGGACGATGAGGTGCAGATGGAGTCCTATGGTGAGATTGAAACCTGGAACCGCTACATCGATACGTACAATATCAAGTCCGGCACGATGTCCGCGAAGCTGAAAAACCTGAAGATGCTGCTGGAGTCGCCGTATTTTGCCCGTGTGACTCTGCAGTTTGCACCGGACGAGGAGCCGGAGGATTACTACATCGGACGGAGTGCGATTTCCGAGAACGGGTATGATCAGCTGATTGTGGACTGGCGCTCCCCCATCGCGGAGACCTATTACAATCAGGATAACGGCAGGACCTTCTACGAAGTGGATGGAAGAAGAATTGATGTGGACCTTCTGCTCCGCCGCCAGTTCGAGCTGGAGAAGGATCAGCTGAAGGCCTATTTTGACACGCAGCTCGCGATTGAGGATCCGATGCTGCTGGCGTCCCTTTCGAGACAGCACAGCGATAAGATGCAGGCAATCACCGTGACCATCCAGAAGGAACAGAATGCGGTGATCCGCTATCCGGATGTGCCGGTCCTTCTCGTGAACGGCATCGCGGGAAGCGGCAAAACCTCAGTCCTTCTGCAGCGAATCGCCTTTCTGTTCTTCCATCAGCGCTCGACGCTCCGGCCGGAGGACGTTTATCTGATTACGCTGAATCCGGTGTTCCGACAGTACATTGACAACGTGCTCCCGGATCTGGGCGAGCGCAACCCCAACACACTGACCTGGACGGAATTCCTGCAGATGGTTCATGATCCGATTCCGGATCCCGGCATTGAGACAACGGCGGAATCCCTGCGTAGAATTGACGAACGGCTTCTGACCTTTACGTTTGAAGAAGAGGATCTGATCCCGATTGATCAGAAGGGCAAAAAGGTCCTCGGAACAGCGAAGATTCTGGAGGTTCTGCGAAACCACGAGGGGAAAATCCCTGCGGGAGTCCGGCTGATTCAGGTGACGGCGGATGAGCTTCTGGAGGAGGCAAGGCATGCGCTCCGCACCCGGGACGACAGGGAGGACGAAGACGGTGAGGACATGCAGCGGGAGGATGCTCCGGAAGAACAGCGCGGCACAGATGCGGCGGACGTGAAGGAGGAAAACCGCATCCAGAACAACTACGGCGGAGCCTTCAAGATGATCCGCGAGTGCGGCTGGCTGAATTTCGATCACATCGGGCAGCGGCTCCTCGGGAAAAAGAAGCTGACCTCCATCGAGTGGTTCTACCTGAAAATGGCGCTGACCGGCGAGTGTGACCGGACGGCGAGATATGTCTGCATCGATGAGGTGCAGGACTATACCGAGGCGCAGCTGATGACGTTCGAGCGGTATTTCGTCAATGCCCGCTTCATGCTCCTCGGCGATGAGTTCCAGTCCATCCGGGAGGGAACCATCGCATTCCGTGACATTCACCGGATGTTCGGGGAAAAGGGAAAAAAGACCGTGGAGCTCCCGCTGCAGACCAGCTACCGCTCTTCTCCTGAGATTACGGCACTGTTCGCGGGGCTTCTTCCGGAGGAGAAGAAGCTTCAGGCGCAGTCGGTACAAAGACCCGGTGTGGAGCCGGAAATCTGCGTGGCGGACTCGGAAGAGACCTGGAAGGACAAGCTCCTTGCTGCGATTGAGAAAAATGCGGCAGAGCCCGGCGTGACCGCCGTGATCTGTGCGGGACGAAAGGAACTGGAGAGCATCCGCGCCAGCCTGGGAGACAAGGCTCCCCGGGCGGTCAGCAAGGATGAGCCGGTTCCTTCCGGCGGAGCCGTGCTCATCAGCCTGCAGTATGCCAAGGGACTGGAGTTCGACCATGTCATCCTGCCGAACGCGGATGCGGAGAATTATCCGGAAGGGACTCTCTCCAGGCACCGCCTGTACACGGCAATCTCCCGCGCCACGCAGAACATCACGATCCTCGCAAAGAAGGAGCTCACGCCGCTCCTTTCCGGAAAATGAGGAAGATTCAAAGGTGACAGGGTGGAACAGCGCCAGACGGGCTGCTGTCTGAATTAAAATCTGTAAGAAAAATCTGCACGGTGCATTTCCTGACGGTAAAACGTTACAGGAGCACCGTGCAGATTTTGGTATCAGGTGAAAATGATCGGGAAAATTGAAAATGATCAGAAAAACGATGCCGAAGTGAAGGGAATTACCGGGAAGCCTGGGAGCGGTGGTAACGGCAGAGGTCTGCGAGGCAGCAGCGGTCACACTGCGGTCTTCGGGCGATGCAGACGGCGCGTCCGTGATCCACGAAGCGGTGGCAGAGCTGGTTGCCCTCTTCGGGAGGAACAATCTCCCACAGGGCCTTCTCTACCTTCGCAGGTTCCTTGATGTTGTCCGTCAGCCCGATCAGGTTGCAGAGGCGGATGCAGTGCGTGTCGGTTACGATAGCAGGCTTCCCGTACACATCTCCGAGAATGAGGTTCGCACTCTTGCGCCCGACGCCGGGAAGAGCGAGAAGCTCCTTCATGTTGTCCGGGACGATGTCATGGTACTTCTCGTGCAGAATCTTCATGCAGGCGCTGATGTCTCTGGCCTTGGAGTGTCCGAGACCGCAGGGACGAACGATCGCCTCGATGTCCTCCGGCGTGGCCGCGGCAAGTGCGGCCACATCCGGGAATTTCCGGAGCAGATCCTTTATCACGACATTAACCCGGGCATCGGTGCACTGTGCGGCAAGGCGCACGCTGACG
>DAIMKA010000113.1:0-6312 GCA_036721955.1 Lachnospiraceae bacterium
GTCAGCACCGATGCTGCTGTTTGAAAGTGACATATCAATGTCACTTTCAAACTTTTTACTTGTCCTCGATTGCCCGTTTCGCAAGGCCGAGCGCCTCTGCGAGTTCTTCTTTGGTCAGAATGCCTTCCGGAAGGTCAAGGCCCGCCTTGCGCAGCTCATCGGCAAGGAGCGTCACCTCCGGAACGTCGAGATGAAGCTTCTTCATGGTGTCCACCTGTGAAAACACCTCATGCGGGGTTCCCTGCAGGGCAACCGCTCCCTCATCCATCACGAAAATCCGGTCCGCATAGATGGCTTCTTCCATGTAGTGAGTGATCAGAATGATGGTGATCCCCTCCACCTCATTGAGTGCACGTGCCGCCCGGATGACCTCCCGCCGTCCCGACGGATCCAGCATGGCGGTCGGCTCATCCATAATGATGCACTTGGGGTGCATCGCGATCACGCCCGCAATCGAAACCCTCTGCTTCTGGCCGCCCGAGAGGCGGTTCGGCGACTTGTGGCGGAATTCCTGCATGCCCACCGTCGTCAGTGCCTCGTCCACGCGCTCCCAGATCTGTTTCGTCGGGATGCCGAGGTTCTCCGGCCCGAAGCCGACGTCCTCCTCCACCACCTGTCCGATGATCTGGTTGTCCGGATTCTGGAAAATCATTCCCGCTTCCTGGCGGATATCCCAGAGATGATCCTCATCGGCCGTATCCATTCCGTCCACCCAGACTTCTCCCTCTGTCGGGAAAAGGAGGGCATTGAGATGCTTCGCAAGCGTTGATTTGCCGGAGCCGTTGTGACCCAGCACCGCGATGAACTCTCCCGGCTTCACCTCCAGAGAGACATCATCCAGTGCACGGACCTTGCCGCTGACGTTGCCTTCATCATCACGGGTGATGTAATCATGAATCAGTTTCTTAATCTGTATCATTGCCTTTGCGGGCATAGCAGTCTCTCTACTTTCTTAAAATAAATCATGCCGCAGTTGTAAGGAACATCCGTGCAGGCGGTTTCTGATGGCAATCCGCTCCTGCATGGTAAATCACATACTTAAGCAGGATAGCAGACTTTTTTCGAAAAGTGAAGCATACGCAAAAATCCCCCCGCACCTTTCGGTGCAGGGGGACGGAGTCTTTGTTACTGCGGACAGATTCCTGTCGAATTCCCGAATCCGTTCCAAAAAACCGGAAGCAGACCTCAGACGAGCTCGAGAAGAACCATCAGAGCTGCATCGCCCTTTCTCTGGCCGATCTTGACGATTCTGGTATAACCACCATTACGGGATGCATACTTCTTGCCGTACTCGCCAAAGAGCTTCTCCACAAGATCAACCTCTTTGGTGTTCTTCTTGCGGCCTGCGCCTGCAGCCGGAACCTCGGTTACGGGATACAGGAACTTCATGAGCTGACGTCTTGCATGCAGACGGGAAGGAGCATCCTTGGTGACCTTCTTCTCAACTTCATCGTAAACGGTAACCTTCTTGCCGTCCTTCACTTCCTTGACGCGCTTGCCGTCCTTGTCCTTGCGGGCAACCTTGGCCTTAACGGTAACTTCCTCGAAGTTGTCCTTCTCCTTTGCTGCCAGAGCGATCATGGGCTCTACCAGCTTCTGGATTTCCTTTGCACGTGCCTCCGTGGTGATGATCTTTCCGTTGTAAAGCAGTGCGGTTACCTGAGAACGGAGCAGAGCCTTTCTCAGCTTGGTCTTCTTGCCTAACTTTCTGTATTCAGCCATTGTTTTCTCCTTTTCTTATGGCGGCCTCTGCGGAACCTGTGGAATTACCCGCAGCGGTCATGCTGACTGCCGACCCGCAGCGCACCTCATGGGATTTACCGCCGCAGGAAGTATTGCCTTTTCTCATCGTCCGGAATCTGTCCCGGCACCGCCGTTTCCGGATTCCGGTCCTCCGGCTGAAGTTCTCAGCCCTCGGTTTCCGTCCCCATGTTCAGCTTCAGGCCCAGCTCCTTGAGCTTCTCCAGAACCTCGTCCAGAGACTTTCTGCCCAGGTTTCTCACCTTCATCATCTCATCGGGAGTCTTGCTGCAGAGCTCCTGCACCGTATTGATTCCTGCACGCTTCAGGCAGTTGTAGGAACGAACGGACAGCTCGAGCTCATCAATGCTCATTTCCAGAGCCTTGGTCTTATTGTCATCAATGGGCTCTGCCATCACTTCCGTGGTCTTCGCATTGTCGCTCAGATCAATGAATACGGAAAGATGCTCAGAGAGGACCTTCGCTGCCAGGCTGACGGCTTCATCCGGAGCAAGGGTGCCATTCGTCGTGACATCCAGTGTCAGCTTGTCGAAGTCCGTCTGCTGACCGACACGGGTGTTCTCAACCGTCACGTTGACTCTCTGTACCGGAGTGTAAATCGAGTCAATCGGGATGATTCCGATCTTGGTGTCTTCATTCTTGTTCTTGTCAGCGCTGACGTAGCCTCTGCCCTTGGTGATCGTAAGCTCAATGAACAGCTTCGTCTTCTTGCCGGAGAGAGTTGCGATAACCTGATCGGGATTCATGATATGAATGTCCTGATCTGCCTGGATATCGCTGGCGTGCACAATGCCTTCTCCTTCATACTCGATGTATGCGGTCTTGGGCTCGTCCGTCTCGCTGGTGTTCCTGATGGCCAGACTCTTGATGTTCATGATGATGTCCGTGACGTCTTCCTTTACGCCCGGAATCGTGCTGAACTCATGCTGAACACCATCGATTTTGATCTGGCTGACTGCCGCGCCCGGAAGTGAAGAAAGCATGATTCTTCTCAGGGAATTTCCGAGAGTAAGACCATACCCTCTTTCGAGGGGTTCTACAACGAATCTGCCGAATTTGTTGTCATCGGACATTTCAGTCGTTTCAATGCTGGGTCTTTCAAAATCAAACACGCATATACCTCCTTATGGTTTTTCATGCGGCCGCGGAACGCTCCCGCATGGTGTGAAAGGTTCCGCGTCACATTCATTACTTGGAATACAACTCGACGATCTGCATCTCATCAACGGGAACGTCGATCTGATCTCTCTTCGGAAGTGCGCTTACGGTTCCTTTGAAATTCTCCTTGTCCACATCAACCCACTCCGGTGTGAGTCTGCCTGCGGTAACTTCAGCGATGTCCTTGAATCTCTGCATGGTCCGGTTGGATTCCTTGACCTCGATGACATCACCGGCCTTGATCTGGTAGGAAGGGATGTTGATGCACTTGCCGTTTACCAGGATGTGCTTGTGGTCAACGACCTGACGTGCCTCTCTTCTGGTACGTGCAAAGCCCATACGGAAAACAACGTTGTCCAGACGGGACTCCAGCATCACCATCAGGTTCTCACCGGTCATTCCCTTCATACGGTCAGCCTTCTCATAGTAGTTGCGGAAAGGCTTCTCCAGAACGCCGTAGATGAACTTGGCCTTCTGCTTCTCGCGAAGCTGAGTGCCGTACTCGGACATCTTTCTGCTTCTTCTGGTAAGGGTTCTCTTGGACTTCTTGTCGTATCCAAGGAAGGTGGGATCAAGATCAAGAGATCTGCATCTCTTCAGGACGGGTGTCTTATCTACTGCCATAGTATTGGCTCCTTTCATTCTGTCGGAGAGAGCCTTCTCTCCGATTGTTGTTTACAACGCCGCAAGCGGCGCCTTCATCCAAATAAAATCACAAAACTATACTCTTCTTCTCTTCGGAGGGCGGCATCCGTTGTGCGGTACCGGCGTCACGTCCGTGATGGACAGAACCTGCAGGCCGTTTGCGTTCAGCGCACGGATGGCAGCTTCTCTTCCTGATCCGGGTCCCTTTACGAATACGTCGACAGCCTTCAGGCCGTGAATGAGGGCAGCCTTGGTTGCCGTCTCAGCTGCAAGCTGTGCTGCATAAGGGGTGGACTTTCTGGAGCCCTTGAAGCCCAGTCCGCCGGCGGAAGCCCAGGAAAGTGCATTGCCCTGGGTATCGGTCAGAGTAACAATGGTGTTGTTGAAGGAAGCCTGGATGTGTGCCTGGCCGCGCTCAACGTTCTTCTTTACGCGCTTCTTGGAAGCGGAAGCTTTCTTAGTAACTGGCATAATATTTTCCTTTCATCTGCATACCGCAGGATCTGTGATCCGCGGTAAGCACCTTTTGCGGTGCGACAAAATTACTGTTTCTTGTTCGCAATGGTCTTGCGAGGTCCCTTGCGGGTACGAGCGTTGTTCTTCGTGTGCTGTCCACGAACCGGAAGTCCTCTTCTGTGACGAACTCCTCTGTAGGAACCGATCTCGGTGAGCATCTTGATGTTCATCGCAACGTCACGGCGAAGGTCACCTTCTACCATGTAGTTCGCTGCGATCTCATCTGCAAGCTTTCTGACGTCATCATCCGTCAGATCTCTGCAGCGGGTATCAGGATCCACGCCTGTTGCCTTAAGAATCTTGTCTGCGGAGGTGCGGCCGATTCCGTAAATAGCGGTCAGGCCGATCTCAACGCGCTTGTCTCTGGGTAAATCAACACCTGCAATACGAGCCATTTTATGATCTCCTTAAAAAACGTTTGTGTTTGCTTCTCTCCGGTTCCGGTCCGGGGCCTTTTCTGTACTGCCCTTTTCGGAACTGTGCGGAAGCGGTTGTTTTGATTGAGGCGAACCTGCTTATGTTCTCTTCCGGATTCTGCGCCTTTGTCTGTGGCGGATCATGCCTCTGATGCATGCCCGTCCGTGGCGCTTTCTTCTCAGGGACCATTCTGCGATACAGGTCACGACATTTCTGCCGGCTGGAATATTCCTCCCCGAATCTTCCTTAATCTGTCAGGAAGTTTGGGAAGAGCTCCTGCCTCCCGGCGATGTCATTCCACGCCCAGCCGGATGATTGTTCGGATTCCGGCCTTTCCACCTCGCCCGCAACCGGCATCCCCTGCCGATTCGGACCGACCAGCGGTATCAAAGCATAATGGCTCTGATCAACCCTGTCTCTGTTTGTGCTTCGGATTCTCGCAGATAACCCGGATAACCCCTTTGCGCTTTACAACCTTGCACTTCTCGCACATGGGCTTAACCGATGCTCTTACCTTCACGATGTACGCTCCTTTCTTCTGTTGTCAGATGGTTACTACGCATCCAAGAGCGCATAGTTATCCTATGTGTTCTTTTCAGACGCCGTTACAGTATATCACCCGCAATTTCTATGATCAAGAACTTTTTTCAGTATTTTTTTGTAACAGTTATCGCAGCTTTTGGGTCGATTGGAGCAAAAAAATTTCCTGTCCTGTAAGCGTAACCGCAGCTTTCCGGGAACAGGGTTATGAAGTGGAAGTGGAAATTACTCTCTGTATTTTTTGACAGCAAAATAAAAAACTGCACCGGCATGTTCTCCCGTTTTGCTTCCGGGCGCCGGTGCAGACAGATATTTCGCGCTCATCCACGGCCCGCGGACCGGGCCGGATCAGACGCTTCTTTACTTATCTCTCCAGATGATCCGTCCCTTGGTCAGATCATAGGTGGACATCTCCAGCGTGACCTTGTCTCCGGGAAGGATGCGGATGAAGTTCTGACGGAGTTTTCCGCTGATGTGGGCCAGAATGATGGCTCCGTTCTCCAGCTTCACGCGGAACATGGTGTTGGGAAGCTTCTCCACAACAACTCCCTCCAGTTCAATGACATCTGCTTTGGACATAATTACCTCTCTTCAATAAATCTCAGAAGGAATCAGCCCAGGATGGCGACGATATCGCCAAAGACTTCATCCTTGTCTTTCGTTCCGTCAACGGTTCTCAGGACACCGGCCTTCTCGTAGTACTCGATGAGCGGCTGGGTCTGTGCATGATAAACCGACAGGCGGTTCTTCACGGTCTCCGGCTTGTCGTCATCGCGCTGAATCAGCTCGGCTCCGCAGACGTCGCAGATGCCTTCCTTCTTCGGCGGGATGTACGTGATATGATAGGAAGCTCCGCACTTCGGGCAGCTTCTGCGGCCGCTCATGCGGTGAACGATGTTCTCGTCCGGAACGTCCACATTGATGGCAAAATCCACCTTCTCACCGGACTTTGCAAGAGCCTCGGTCAGAACCTCCGCCTGAGGGATGGTTCTCGGGAAGCCGTCCAGCACGTAGCCATTCCTGCAGTCATCCTTCGCCACGCGGTCCAGAAGAAGCTGAATGGTCAGCTCATCCGGAACGAGCTTCCCCTGATCCATGTATTCCTTGGCCTTTTTGCCAAGCTCCGTGCCATTCTTGATGTTGGAACGGAAAATATCTCCGGTGGAGATGTGCGGAATGTCATACTTCTCACAGATCATAGCTGCCTGAGTGCCTTTTCCGGCGCCCGGAGCTCCAAGCATTACAATTTTCATAGTTACCTTTCTGTGCCGCATT
>DAIMKA010000114.1:0-6309 GCA_036721955.1 Lachnospiraceae bacterium
AGGAGAGCACCCCGGCAAAGAAGGAAAGAGCAGACCTTCTTCGCACGGCAGGAGAACGGAACATTCCGGTTTTTGCGGCGCTCCCGTATATTTTCCGGGAGAGCGACCGGGCATGGATTTCCCGGTTTTATGAAGAAAATGCGGAGAATTTTTACGGATTTGTTACGAGAAATCCCGAAGAACTGGAATTTCTCCGGGAGAAAGAGTATGATAAAACGGTTCTTGCGGACAGCATGCTCTATGTCTGGAACGAGGAGAGCGAAAAGGTTCTCGGCAGATTCTGCCAGGGAATGGTGCTTCCGCAGGAGCTGGACCGGCGCGAAATGGCCGGGACATTCCGGGGCCGCCTGTCCGACAAGATCCTGATGATCTACGGACGGGTTCCTCTGATGATGACGGCGAACTGCGTGCGGAAGACGGAAGGAAAATGCCTTCGTGCGGGAAAGAGTGCCTCTTTTGGGGCGGCGCAGGCCGGATCGGAATTCTGGTTTCTGAAGGACCGCACGGGAGCGCGGTTCCCGGCCGCGGCAGTGTGCTCTCACTGCCAGAACATTATTTACAACAGCGTGCCGACTTCTCTTCATCATTTCATGGATGATGAGCTTGTGAAGAAGTGCGGCGCGGTTCTCTTCAGCTTTACGACGGAACGTGAAAAAGAAGTCCGGGAGGTCCTTTCTCTTTTTGCAGGGAGGGGGCTGCTCCGGAGAACTCCGGAAGAAATTTCCGGGGAGGCGGGGAAGAATCCGTCCGGCAGGAAATCAGGAGACGGAGCACGCGGCGCGGAGCCGGCGTATACGAATGGCCACTACAGGAAGGGTGCAGTTTAATTTTTCATGCGGACTTATATCCTGGCATTAACCAAATACGGCATTGTTGCCGTCATGATTGCATACACCATACTGTCTTTTTATCTTCTTCTGCAGAAGGATCCGAAGAAAATCCGGTTTCTCACGCTGATTGAGAACGGCCTGATTCTTCTGTTCCAGCTGATCAGCTATTTTACGCTGTATGTGGCACTCGGAGAAGGCAGGTACATGCTGTTCGCCCTGCTGGTGATGGGAGCGTTTTTTGCAATTTTCCTGTTGTACCGGACGCTCTATTACCATGCCAACATGCCGCTGTTCAACAATATGTGCCTGCTCCTGTCCGTCGGCCTCGTAATTCAGTCGCGCCTTTCCTTCAGCAATGCCGTGCATCAGATGATGATTGCCTCCATGGGACTTCTCATCGCCTTTGTGGTGCCTCTTTTCCGGAGAAAATTCTATCTGCTGAAGACGCCGCGCTACATGTACGGCGTCGTCGGCATTCTGATTCTGGCTGTGGTCATGCTCCTCGGAGCGACGACCCTCGGCGCGAACATCACCTATACCATTGCGGGCGTTACCTTCCAGCCCTCGGAGTTCGTCAAAATCATCTATATTCTGTTCCTTGCCAGCACGCTGAAGGACGTGCGGGACTTTAAGGAGTTCCTGATCGTTGCGGTTTTCGCGGCGGCGCATGTGCTGGTCCTCATCGGATCCAAGGACCTCGGCTCCGGCCTTATTTTCTTCGTGGTATTTCTGTTCATGGCCTTCCTCGCAACGGGAGAGTGGATTGTTCTTGCAGGCGGGATGGGCCTCGGCCTTGTGGGCGCGGTCGGATGCTATTTTCTGTTCTCGCACATCCGGGAGCGCGTGCAGGCATTTCTGGATCCCTGGAGCCTCATTGATTCCATCGGCTACCAGATCACGCAGTCACTGTTCGCAATCGGAGCGGGCGGCCTGTGGGGCGTCGGTCTCGGACAGGGAACGCCGTCGGATGTCCCGTTCGTTGAGTCGGACTTTGTCTTTGCAGCGGTGTGCGAGGAGCTCGGACAGATTGTCGGCGTGTGCATCATCCTCGTCGGCATCAGCTGCTTCCTTGTCATGCTGAACCTTGCGTCGAGCTTTGCGGACCGCTTCTACCGGCTGATGGCCTACGGCGCCGCAATCTGCTATGTCTTCCAGATGTTCCTGACCCTGGGCGGCCAGACGAAGTTCATCCCGCTGACCGGCGTGACGCTTCCGTTCATCAGTTACGGAGGAAGCTCAATCCTGTCCACCCTGATCATCTTTACGCTGGTGGAGGTGATGTGCATTCTGCGCGGAGAGAAGATCGAGGAAGTGCAGAAGCGCAGGATGCGGCTGAAGCAAAGGGATGCGGCTTACCGGAGCCGCTACAGCGGAAACGATTACCGGAGAGTCCGGGAGACCGGATACGTTTCTTCGTCCGAACGAAGAAGGTCCGAGGAAACCTCCGGATACCGGCGCAGCTCCTATGCCGGCACAGGCCGGCGCTATGCTCCGGAGAGGACGGAGGAAGAGGACTACGGAAGGCCGGGCCGCAGCAGCTATTTGCTTCGCGGAGATTCGTATTACCGCGGGGAGGACCGTTACCAGGATCGTTATGAAAGACCCCGGTCCGCGCGCCGCGCATCAGGAGAGACGATGCGTCCGCAGACGGACAGATATGCTTCTTCGGGGGCGGGAAGGCGCACTCCGGTGAGGACGTCCGGCACATCCGATAACGAGGAATTTTACGATGACTGACAGAAGATCTTATTCCAGACAGGATCCGGGCTCCCGCAGGACATCTCTTCGCGGGGAGGAAACCGGGCGCCTGTCCGGAGAGGAGAGAAGGGCACGGTATAAAAAGGCGGCGCTTCTTAAGGAAAAGGCACAGGTACGGCGTCAGGTATTCGTGACCGGTTCGCTGGTCAGCGTGCTGTTTGCCGCGATGATCGTTTATTTTCTGGTCTATACGAACAGCAATTCGAAGCAGCTGTTCGAGAACGACTACAATAAGCGCGAAGAGGCCCTTCTGGAGAAAAATGTCCGGGGCAAAATCTATGCCTCTACCGGAGAGGTGCTTGCGGAGACCATTCAGGACCAGGACGGAAATGATGTCCGCTCCTATCCGTATAAAAATCTGTTTTCCCATATCATCGGCTATACCTATAAGGGCGGCAGCGGCGTGGAGCAGCTGGAGGACTACAACCTGACGCACTCGGATATTTCCCTGTCGGATCAGGCTTCCTACGATGCGGCGGGCGAGAAGTATCCGGCCGACGATGTCTATACGACCCTGGATCTTGCCCTTCAGCAGGCGGCTTCGGATGCCCTGGGGAGCAACAACGGAGCGGTGATCGTGACGGAGGTGGATACCGGCAACATTCTCTGCATGGTGTCCAAGCCGGATTTTGACCCGAACAATATCGAAGAGGACTGGGAGTCGCTCGGAGCGGATGCCGATTCCGGAACTCTTGTCAACCGCGTGACGCAGGGACTGTATGCGCCGGGCTCGACGTTCAAGATTTTCGACGCGATCGAGTTCATGGACGAGGACATGTCCAAGGCCAATGCTTTCAGCTACAACTGCACGGGCTATGACAACAATTTTACCCTGGAGGACGGCCAGCCGATTCACTGCTATCACTGGACGGCACACGGGACGGTGGACCTGGAGAAGGCCTTCGCGAAGTCGTGCAACTGCGCCTTTGTCAACATCGGCAACAGCTTGAACCGCGAGTCCTTCTGCGAGCTTCTGAACAATATGATGTTCGGAGAAGCTCTTCCGTATGATCTGCCGAGCGGAACCAGCTCCTACAATCTGTCGGCGGATACCACCACGGAGGATGTGACGCAGCTGTCCATCGGACAGGGCTCCACACTGATGACGCCGATGCACCTGAACATGGTCACGGCTGCCATCGCAAACGGCGGAACGATTCACAAGGATCAGATCATCGCCTCGGTGAAGACCGGAACCGGCACGACGCTCTCGGAGACGAAGCCGGAGGAATACCGCACGGTGATGACCGCCGAGGTCGCAGCCAAGATGCGGGAAATGATGCGCGACGTCGTCAAGGAAGGAACCGCGGCAAAGCTCAGCTCCCGCCCGTACAATCCGTGCGGCAAGACGGGATCGGCGGAGATCGTGACCGGAGAGAGCACTTCCCATGCGTGGTTTACCGGATTCGCACCGGAGGAGGACCCGAAGGTGGCGATTACGGTCATTGTCGAGGGCGCGGGAAGCGGCGGCGTTTCCGCAGTTCCGGTGGTGAGAAGCGTGCTGGATGAGTACTTCGGTTATACGCCGAAGGAAGGCGAGGACGATGATGCCAACTACGTCATGGTCGGAGCAGACAGCTCGTCCCAGACGGCATCGGATCCGTCGGAATCGACAGGGACGACGGTTACCCTGAACATGGATACGGACGGAGACGGCATCATGGATGCCATTGATACCAACGGAGACGGTGTTCCGGATGCCTACGATCTGGACGGCGACGGAATTCCGGAATCGACGACGAAAACGCCGAAGACCACAGCCACGACGGGAACGGACAACGCGGCGGGAACGGATGCCGCGGGGACGGTGGCCGGAACGGATAACACCGGAGCTTCGAATGCGGCAGGAGCCGGAACCGATCCGAACACGGCAGGCGGCGCAGCGGATGCGAATGCGGGCGCAGGTCAGGCAGGTGCGGATGCCGCCGCCGGGACGGCGAACGGAACGGATAACACCGGAGCCGCCGGTGCGGCAGGAGCCGGAACCGATCCGAATCCGGCGGGCGGCGCGGCAGATCCGAATGCGGGCGCAGGTCAGGCAGGTGCGGATGCCGCACAGGATGTGCAGGGCGCTGCGCAGCAGTAAGGCTGTTCCGGGAAGGACACTGCGGTTTTTTGCGCAAAGCCCTGGGATCAGCAGGGAAGAGGATCGAAGAGCGATGTACAGTCACTGCATAGGCGGAGGAAGGCGATGCAGTTTTACCGAGATTTATATGTGAGTCCGAAGATCAGACATCCGGAACGGGTCAAGTGGCGTCTGCGCCATAACGCAGGAAGCCTTGCACTGTATGTCATAACGCTGTGCGATGAAACGCTCTCCGAAAGGAGAGCGCCTTCGCACGGCGTTTCTGCCTCTGGAGAACCGCCTGTGGAACCGTCCGGGAGAGGGAGAATGGGGCAGCTCCTCCTGTTCCACTGCATCAATCTGCAGCAGCCCTATGAGAAGAAGCACTGTCCGATGATCATCGGGATTGCGGAGGGAAGGGCAGAGGCGCTGGAGCTCGTGCGGAGAATCACACAGGAGTGCGTGGAGAAGACCGGCGGCGCGGATCTTGTTCCGTTTCTCGCCAGGCGCGACTTGCGGATCCGCCCGTACCCGGCACCCTCGGGCAGACCGGATTCGGCTTTTTCTGATGCGATGCCTGAGCGGCAGGAGACTTCCGGCGGACCGGATTCGGACCGGTGCGGGCAATTTGACGATGCAAGGGAGCCCATTTCCGGAACCCGGAGGCCGGATACGGAGGAGAGCATGCAGGAGAAGGGAGACGCCTTATGACAGGAACGCTGATCCTTCTGGCTGTTCTGAGAACGATCGGCCGTATCCTTCTGTGGATTCTTGCGGCAGTCCTGATTCTGATCCTTCTGCTCCTCTTCGTGCCGGTCCGCTACCGCGCGGAAGGCTGCATCCGGGACAGGGAGGGCGGAGAAACCCCGGACCCTGGCCGGGTGAAGGAAGCCCTGCAGGGAGAGGTCCGGGTTTCTTGGCTGCTTCATCTGGTGCGGCTTACGGCTTCCTGGAAGGGAGAATCTTCCGTGAGCCTCAGGATACTGTTCTTCCGGGTTCCCCTTGGAAAACAGGAAAAGGCGGGGAAGCCGGAAGAAACGGAAGAGAAGAAGCCGGAGCCGAAGGAAAAAAAGGCAGGGTCGGACATCGGGAAAATCCGGTCTCTTCTCGGAAGCAGCGAGACGAAGGCGGCCATCCGTGCTATTCTGGAGAGGTCCGGAAGGCTCATCCGGAGCATCCTTCCGAAGAAGTGGACGCTGGAAGGAAGCGCAGGCCTTGGCGGGCCGGACGGAACCGGCATGCTGATGGAGGCGGAGGGCATTTTGTTCCCGGTTCTGTGCGGGCATGTCTGGATCACGCCGGAGTTTGAGAAATACAGCGCGGACCTTGCCTTTTCCGCGAAAGGATCCATCCGCCTGATCCGGCTGGCGGTGACGATTGCGGTCCTTTTGGCGGACCGGAACGTCCGGGAGCTGATCCGTGCGGGAAAGGACCTTGCAGGGCCGCAGGAGGAAACAAAGCGGCATGAAAGCTGATCTGTGCTGGAGATTTCAAGGCTTTGATGCGGATCGTGCACAAAGAAAAAGAGTCTGAAGAGTAAAAAGACACAGGACGGGAAACAATGTGGGAGCCGGGGCTCCCGCATCGGGATGCGCCGCGAAGCGGCAGCTTTTACGGGATGTTTCAAACGGCAGCATCGGTGCTGACGCGCCGGCT